>JASLGJ010000112.1 GCA_030150085.1 Candidatus Elarobacter sp.
CGATTCAGTTCGCGCGCCCCGCGGCCGATAGGGTGGACAAGGGGCTGGCCAGCGGGTGTTAGAGCGCGGGCGTTTTCGTCGTCGCCGCCCCACGCCATCACAAGGGTACCCTCGTTTGTCCGCTTCGCTGCCTGCCGACCGTCTGGACTCGACCGCGCCGAGCGCCGAGGAGCGCGTCGCGCTGCTCGCCGCGCGCCTGGCCGAGGTCGAGCGCGAGCGCGACTTCTATGCCGAGCAGAGCGCCGAGCTGCTGATCCTGCAGCAGATCTTCACCACCCTCAACTCCGCGCTCGGCGTCGACGACATCCTGGCGATGGTGCTGCGCGGCATCCGCGAGGCGCTGCGCTTCGGGCGGATCGTGCTGTTCGACGTGAGCGGCGAAACGGTGCAGCGCTCGCTGGAGAGCAGCGGGGCGCAGGGCGTCCTGCCCGCCGCCGACGCGCGCGCCTTCCGGTCCACCGACACCCTGCGCGCGCTGGCGGCGGGCACGGCAACCTTCGCGATCGGGACGGCGAGCGACGGCGAGTCGCCGCTGGCCGACGGCGACGGCCCCTACTGCCTGGTTCCGCTGGTCAGCCGCGGCGCGGTGCGCGGCATCCTCTACGCCGACCGGCCGCCGTCCGAGACGATCTCGGAGTACCAGCTCCAGATCCTGTTCGACTTCGGCACGCAGGCCGCGATCGCGCTCGAGAACGCGCGCCTGCACGCCGAGTCGGCCCGGCTGCTGGAGGAGACGCGCGCCTTGGCCTCGACCGACGCGCTGACCGGGCTGCTCAACCGCCGCGCGCTGACCGAGCAGCTCGAGCGCGAGCTGTGGAACGCCGCGCGCTACCGCGCCCTGACGGCGGTCGTGCTGCTCGACCTCGACGACCTCAAGCGGATCAACGACGAGGGCGGGCACGCCGCCGGCGACGCGGCGCTGCAGCGCTTCGCCGACGCGCTGCGCAGTGCCGCGCGCAAGGGCGACATCGTGGCGCGCTACGCGGGCGACGAGTTCGTGGTGGCGATGGCGCAAGCCGACCACGGCGCCGCCGAGACCGCGCTCGAGCGCATCTACGGCGCGGTGCGCGAAGCGGGCCTGCGCTGCTCGGCCGGGGTCGCGGTCTTCCCGATCGACGGCTCCGACGTGCCCGCCCTGATCGCCGCCGCCGACCGCGCGCTCTACACCGCCAAGCGCACCGGCAAGGACCGCTACGCCTTCAACAGCATCGTGATTCGCTGAGCATCGGACACGGCTTGCGGCGCCGTGCGCGCCGTGTTAAGGTCGTGCAACGATTGCATTCCTGCCGCACGCCGCTCCGGGTGGCGACCGAGGAGAGTGTCTTTTGCTGCGCAAGGCCGCGTTCGCCATCGCAACGGTCATCGCGCTCGCGGCGTTCAGCGCCGTTCCGAGCCGGGCCGCCGTCTACTCGACCGTGAACCAGATCACGACCATCTCGTACGCGCCCGACTCGTACGTGATCGGCAACGCCTATCCGAACTGGACCGACGTCATTCAAGGTCCCGCCCAGTACAACAGCGGCAACGGCATCTACTACCGCTGGGGCTATCTGTTCGGGCCGAGCTTCGACTTCTGCGCCTGGATCAACGACGGCGCGAAGACCTCGTACGGCTCGACCGTCGCCAACCGCTGCGGCAACCCGCAGCAGATCGACACCCCGTACTTCCTGACCACGTTCACCGACGGCTGGCACAACAGCCTCGCGACCGACGGCTCGACCACGTACTACTCCACCGGGATGGCGAACTGCAGCGACCACAACGGCTACGGCAACGTCGAGCCGTGGCGCGTGCCCGCGACGCCCGGCAGCACCTTCGCCATCCCGACCTACTTCCAAGTGAAGTGGCGCTACATCAGCAAGGACGGGAACTGGACGCTGATCCGCGATCCCAACCCGCAGGCCGGCCAGCCGAACTGGTACTTCGTCAGCAGCGCGTGCATCACGAGCTACCCCGACGCGCTCTACCAGCCCAACGGCGCGGCGACCGTGAACAACAGCCGCCCGATGCTCGTGCCGACCGCGCAGGTGCGCCGCATCGACGCGATGACGCCGCGCTTCCCGGCGACGTTCCCGCGCCGCACGCCCTTCTGAGCGCGGCCGCGGCGAGTACCGTTCCGGCTACGAGCCGTGAGGGCAGCGGGCGTATGCGACGAGCTCGTGGCGCTCGGTGCGGTCGATGAACGCGGGCTCGCCGCGCAGGCCGAGCATCGCGGCCGTCACGGCCAGCTCGGGCTCGACGCGCTCGCCCAGGCGCGCGCGCAGCGCGTCGCGCGCGTCCCAGCGCGCTTGGTGCTTGGCGCGCATGTGGGAGCGCCAGGCGGCGGTGACGTCGAGCTCCGCCGCGAGCACGAAGCCGGCGCGGTCCAGGAACGGCGCCCACGGCCGCCGCTCCCCGTCGCGCGCGTCCTCGCCGAGCGGCTGGAAGGCGGTGAAGACCAGCACCGCGCCGGGGCGGAGCACGCGCCGCAGCTCGGCCAGCGCGGCCGCGCGGTCGGGCTTGAGGTACAGCGCGTCGACCGAGACGCAGGCTCCGGCGTACGCCTCGGGCAGGCCGGTGCGCGCGAACGTGCCGGTGTAGAACGACGCCCGGCGCGCGAGCGCGGCGTGGCGCTCGCGCGCGAGGCGGATCGCGACGCCGGAGAAGTCGATCCCGACGACCTCCGCCTCGGCGCGCTCGGCCAGCAGCACGCCGTACCCGCCCGTGCCGCAGCCGAGGTCGAGCAGATGCCGCTCCGTCCCGCGCCCGGCGGCGTCGGCCGCGTCCAGCGCCTCGCGCACCAGCGCGGCGTGCCGCTCGATCTGGTTCGCGCTCAGGTACGCGCCGCAGTCGAGCGCGGCCAGCCGCGGTTCGAGGCAGCGCGCGTCGAACGCCGCCAGCTCGTCGTTCGTCCAGCGGCGCCGGTACACGCCGTCGAAGGTCTGCGGGAGCACCACGCCGCGCACGCGCCCGCTACTCCGAGGCGAACGTGCCGGCGCCGACTTCCCGCAGCGTGATCGCGTTGAACTCGGCCAGCCGCGCGTTCATCACCGCGCCCAGCGCGGGGGCGTTCGCGGCGGCGCGGTCGACGATCCGCGCGGTGTAGGCGATGTGCCGCGTCTCGTCGGCGAGCAGCGCGTCGAGCACGGCCTGCAGCCGGGGGCGGTTCTCTTCGGGGCAGAACACCGCCAGCACCGGGCGCATCAGCAGCTGGTGGATGCGGGTGCGGATCTCGCCGAGGTTCATCTGCACGATCTCGTCGTGGACGAGCGCCTCGGGCGACGGCGCCGAGGCGGGCGGCACGTCGCGCTCGCCGTAGCCCGGCGAGAGCGCGCGGAACTGCGCCAGCAGCGCCTCGTCGGCGGCCTCGGGAAACGCCAGCTCCAGCAGCGCGACGTAGAACCGGGCGTGGCGCGACTCGTCGACCGCGTGCCGGCGGACCTGCGCCGCGACGTCGCGGTCGGCGGCCCGCCCGGCCAGGCTCCACAGCTTGCGCGAGCCCTCGCCCTCCTTCGCCGCGTTGGCGACGAGCGAGCGCGCCAGCCAGCCGGGATCGCTGGCCACCGCGCGGTAGCGGTTGCCGTACCAGGCCATGCCGTAGGGCGGCGGGGCGAGCGCGCAGGCCTCGGCCAGCATCCGCTCGTAGCGCGCGAGCGGCTCGACGCCGGCCTCGCGCAGCGCCTCGACGGTCAGCGCGGGGACCGGGCTCGCGCCGGCGAGCTGCGCGGTCACTCTCTGCCGAACGGCGCGTTGCAGGCGGTGAAGGGCGCGTTGCACGCGGTGAACGGGGCGTTGCAGGCCGTGAAGGGCGCATTGCAGGCCACGAACGGCGCGTTGCAGGCCACGAAGTCGACCAGGAACTCGCCCCCGACCACGCGCCCGGAGAGGCGGACCTTGCGCCCGCCGGCCAGCGCCTCGAGCGCGCGGCGGTGCTCGTCGGCGAGCTTGAAAGAGATCGGCTCGTTCTTCGCCATGACCATTCTCCCCGGCACGAGAAATGCTCGGTCGATCAGCTCTACCGAGGAAACGGATCGTAGGCTCCAAACCGGCACTTGTCAAGCGCCGCACGTCCCGGACCGGTGTGCTATCATCCGGGCGTGATCGAGACGCGCAAGACCATCGCGCTGCGGACCGCCATTCCGGGGCCCAGATCGCGGGCGCTGGGCGAGCGGCGCGCGGCCGCCGTCGCGCGCGGGGTGGCGAGCGGGCTGCCGGTGTACGCCGCGGCGGCCCGCGGCGCGACCCTGACCGACGTCGACGGCAACGTGTTCCTCGACTTCACCGGCGGGATCGGGGTGCAGAACGCCGGCCACACTCCGGCAACGGTCACGGCCGCGATCGCCGCGCAGGCGGCGCGCTTCGTCCACACCTGCTTCATGGTCGCGCCGTACGAGCCGTACGTCGCGGTGTGCGAGCGGCTGGCCCGCCTGGCGCCCGGGTCCTCGCCCAAGAAGGCGGCGCTGTTCACCAGCGGCGCGGAGGCGCTGGAGAACGCGGTCAAGATCGCGCGCGCGCACACCGGGCGCGACGCGGTCGTCGTCTTCAGCCACGGCTACCACGGGCGCACCAACCTGACCATGGCGATGACCGCCAAGAACGCGCCCTACAAGCGCGGCTTCGGGCCGTTCGCGCCGGAGATCTACCGCGCGCCGCTGCCCTACCCGTTCCGCGGCGTGTCCACCGAGCTCGCGCTGGCCCGGCTGGAGGAGCTGGTCGAGGTCGAGATCGGGGCGGAGCGGCTGGCCGCGATCGTGATCGAGCCGGTCGCCGGCGAGGGCGGCTTCATCCCCGTGCCGTTCGATTTCTTGCGGGCGATCCGCGCGCTGTGCGACCGCGGCGGCGCGGTGATGGTGGCCGACGAGGTGCAGACCGGCTTCGGGCGCACCGGCACGATGTTCGCCTGCGAGCAGGCGGAGGTCGAGCCGGACCTGATCGCGGTCGCGAAGTCGATCGCGGCCGGGCTGCCGCTCTCGGGCGTGGTCGGCAAGGCCGAGATCATGGACGCGCCCGGGCCGAGCGGGCTGGGCGGCACCTACGGCGGCAACCCGGTCGCCTGCGCGGCCGCGCTCGAGGCGATGACGCTGATCGAGGACCCGGCCTTTCTGGCCCGCGCGCGGCGGATCGGCGAGACGGTGACGGCCCGCTTCCGGGCCTGGCAGCGCCGCTTCCCGGCGCTCGGCGACGTGCGCGGGATCGGCCCGATGGTGGCCTTCGAGCTGGTCGCGGACGACGCCGCGCGCACGCCCGACGGCGCGCTGGCGTCGCGCATCCACCGCGCCGCGTACGAGCGCGGGCTGCTGCTGGTCAAGGCCGGCACCTACGACAACGTGATCCGCTTCCTCGCGCCGCTGGTGATCACCGACGAGCAGCTCGCCGAGGGACTCGCCGTGCTGGAGGACGCGCTGATCGAAGCGACCGGAGTGACCGGAGCGACCGAGTAGCTCCGCCGAGCCGGCCGGACCACCCGTCGCCCGGCGGCCGAGCGAGCGAAAGGACTTCCGCGCTCGCCCCGAACAGCAGATCGACACGTTTTCGCGGGTGCGTCCGACACCGAGGAGGCTCTCATGGTTCATCGCAGCATCGGCCGCGCGGCGCGCGCGCTCGCCCTCGCCGCCGCCGGAGCGCTCGTCGCGACGCTGCACGGCAACGCGGACGCGCAGGCGCAAGTCTTCCGGGTCGGCGTGGTGACCGCGCTCTCGGGCGACAACGCGCAGGGCGGCGCCTCGACCAAGCGCGGCTACGACCTGTGGGCCAACGCGGTCAACGCGGCCGGCGGCATCCAGACCGGGGGCGGCAAGTACAAGGTCGAGCTGACGTACTTCGACGACCAGTCCTCGGCGGCCAGCGCGTCGGCGGCCTGCGAGCGGATGCTCACGCAAGGGAACGTCGACTTCGTCCTCGGCCCGTATGCGAGCTCCGCGACGCGCGCCTGCGGCCCGATCGTCGACAAGTACAAGGTCCCGATGATCACCGGTTCGGCCGAGAACCCGCAGATCTGGAAGGACCACTACAAGTTCGTCTTCGGCACGATCCCCAGCGTCGACATCATCGGCGCGGCGCCGCTGCACGCGCTGGCCGCGGTCAAGCCCAAGCCGCAGACGCTCTACATCGTCGCGCTCGACGACCCGTTCACCAAGGCCGGCGCGGACGAGTTCAAGCGCCTGGGCGAGTCGCTGGGCATGAAGGTGCTCGGCTACGACGTCGTGCCGGCCGAGGCCGACTTCACGCCCGTCTTCAACAAGGTGAAGCAGGCCAACGCCGACGTGATCGCCATGGCGACCCAGCCCGAGCAGGCGATCGGGATGATGAAGGTCGTCAAGCAGCTCCGCGTGGACGGCAAGGCCTACGTGCAGCACAACGGTCCGGGCTTCGCCGACTACACCAAGACGCTGGGCAAGGACGCGGAGTACGCGATCGACGCCACCGTCTGGCAGCCCGAGATCGAGTACAGCGTCAACGCGGGCGCGTGGAAGTCGTCCAAAGCGTGGTTCGCCGACTACCAGAAGACCTACAAGCGCCCCGCCGCGGAGTACACCGAGGCCGGCAGCTCGGCGGCCGGGATCGCGTTCGAGGCCGCGCTCAAGGCGGCCAACCTCAAGCCCGGGCTCGACGCGGCCGGAAAGCAGAAGCTCGCCGACGCGCTCGAGAAGATCGACATCGCCACGTTCTACGGGCCGGTGAAGTTCGAGACCAGCGGCGACCACTACCACGACGACATCACGCTGCAGCCGCAGCCGTTCCAGATCCAGGGCGGCAAGGTGGTGATCGTCGGGCCCAAGTCGCCCACGAAGGCGTCGCTGCGCTACCCCGCGCCGCCCTGGGACAAGCGCTGAGCGCCCGTTAGCGACCGCGGGGGCCGGTGAGCTTCTTCCTGCAGAGCACGATCGACGGGCTGCTGATCGGCGGCGTGCTGATCGTGATGTCGCTGGGGATGTCGCTGGCCTTCGGGGTGATGCGGATCGTCGACTTCGCGGTCGGCGAGTACCTCATGCTCGGCGCGTTCGCCGCGCTGTTCCTGACCGGCTGGCTGCACGCCGACGCGCTGCTCGTCACGCCGATCGTGTTCGTGGTGTTCGGGCTGGCCGGCTTTCTGCTCCAGCCGGCGATCGAGCGGGTGACCAGCGGCCGGCGCGCGCACGCGAACCTGATGGGCCTGGTGTTCACCTTCGGCATCTCGCAGATCATCCGCGGCGCCAGCCTGGGCGCGTTCGGGCGCGACAACCACTCGCTCTCCTCGCGCCTGAGCGAGATCACGCTGTTCGCCGGGCCGCTCGCGGTGCCCGGCGTGCGGCTGGCGACGTTCACCGCCGGGTTCGCGCTGACGCTGGCCTTCCTGTGGTTCCTGTACCGCACCCCGCTGGGCTTGCGGATCCGGATGGTGTCGCAGGACGTCGGCGCGGCGACGCTGCTGGGGGTGAACGCGAGCCGGGTCAACTCGCTGGTGTACGGGCTGCACGTCGGCCTCACCGGGGTGGCCGGGGTGTTCGTCGGCCTGCTGTTCACCTTCAACCCCGAGATCGGGCTGCGCTACTCGCTCTACACGTTCTTCGTGGTGGTGCTGGGCGGGATGGGCTACCTGCCCGGCGCGATCGTCGCCGCGCTGGTGCTTGGCCTGACGCAGTCGTACGTGACGGTGTACCTGGGCTCGAACTACATCACGCTGGCGACCTTCGCGATCCTGTACCTGGTGCTGGTGGTGTCGCCGCGCGGGATTCTGCGGCGAGGGCTGGCGTGACGGTGCGCCGCATCTCGCGGCGGGGATGCAACGCAACGCCGGTCGGCAAGCTCTCGCGGCGGGCCGGCGTGCCGTTCGGCAGCGAGAGTGGGCGGCTCGCATGATGCCGCGCGCGCCCTGGTGGCTGCCGGCGGCGGGGTTCGTGGTGCTGCTGGCGCTGCCGACGCTGGTTCCGGTGTTCTGG
>JASLGJ010000114.1 GCA_030150085.1 Candidatus Elarobacter sp.
GGGCTCGCGCCGTCGGTGCGGCAGCGGCTGCTGCTGGCGCTCGCGACGCTGGTCGAGCGCGAGGCCGAGACGTTCGCCCAGCTCGAGGCGCTCGACAACGGCAAGGCGGTCGGGATGGCGCGCATCGTCGACGTGAACGCGGCGATCGAATACCTGCGCTACACCGCCGGCTGGGCGACCAAGATCGAGGGCGTGGCGGTGCAGCCGGCCGCGCCGCCGCCGCGCAACGCCGAGTACGTCGCCTACACCGTGCGCGAGCCGGTCGGCGTGGTGGGGGCGATCGTGCCCTGGAACTTCCCGCTCCTGATGGCGGTGTGGAAGATCGCGCCCGCGCTCGCGGCGGGCTGCACGGTCGTGCTCAAGCCGGCCGAGGAGACCCCGCTGACCGCGCTGCTGCTGGGCGAGCTCGCGCTCGAGGCGGGCTTCGCGGCGGGCGTGCTCAACGTCGTCACCGGCGACGGCGAGACGGCCGGAGCGGCGCTGGCCGCGCACCCCGGCATCGACAAGCTCACCTTCACCGGCTCGACCGAAGTCGGCAAGCTGGTCGGCAAGGCCGCGCTGGACAACCTGACCCGCGTCACGCTGGAGCTGGGCGGCAAGTCGCCGGTCGTGATCCTCAAGGACGCGCCGGTCGACAAGGTCGGCGTGGGCGCGGCGCAGGCGATCTTCTTCAACAGCGGCCAGGTCTGCACGGCCGGCTCGCGCATCATCGCGCACCGCTCGATCGTCGACCAGGTCGTCGAGAAGATGGCCGGCGTGGCGCGGAAGATGAAGATCGGTCCCGGGCTCGACCCGACCACGGTCGTCGGGCCGCTGGTCTCGCAGCGCCAGTTCGACCGCGTCAGCGGCTACGTCGCGGCGGGTCTGGCGGCGGGCGCGACGGCGGTGGTCGGCGGCGAGCGCGTCGGCGGCGACGGCTACTTCATGCAGCCCACCGTGCTCACCGGCGCCCCGGCCGACAGCACGGTGGTGCGCGAGGAGATCTTCGGACCGGTCGCGGTGGTGCTGCCGTTCGACGACGTCGACGAGGCGGCGGCGCTGGCCAACGACACGCCCTACGGCTTGGCCGCGAGCGTGTGGTCGAACGACCTCTCGGCCACGCACCGCCTGGTGAAGCGGATCAAGGCCGGCACGGTGTGGGTCAACAACCACAACCAGATCGACCCCGCGCTGCCCTTCGGCGGCTACAAGCAGTCGGGGATCGGGCGCGAGCACGGCCACGCCGCGATCGACGTCTACACCGAGCAGAAGACCGTGTGGCTGACGGTATGACCGCCGCGGCCGCGGCGGCGTGAAGCGCGGCGCGGGTGCGCGGCGCGACGTCGCGGTCGACGGCAAGCGGCTGGAGACGGCGTGGTGGCCGGGCCGCGACGGTGCGGAACGGCCGGCGCTGGTGCTGCTGCACGAAGGGCTCGGGTCGCTGGAGCTGTGGCGCGACTTGCCGGCGCGGCTGGCGGAGCGCACCGGCTGCGGCGTGCTGGCGTACTCGCGCTACGGCTACGGGCGCTCCGAACCGTTCGCGGAGAAGCGCGAGCCCAGCTACATGCACCACGAGGCGCGGGTGGTGCTGCCCGAACTGCTCGCGGCGCTGGGGATCGAGCGGCCGATCCTGTTCGGGCACAGCGACGGCGCCTCGATCGCGCTGCTCTACGCCGGCGAGCTCGCGCACGACCCGCGCGGGCTGATCCTCGAAGCGCCGCACGTCTTCGTCGAGGAGGTCTCGCTGCGCGGCATCGCCGCGGCGCGCGCGGCGTACGCGCACGGCCTGCGCGCGCGCCTGGCGCGCCACCACGACGATGTCGACGCGACGTTCTGGGGCTGGAACGACATCTGGCTCGACCCGCGCTTCCGGAACTGGAACATCGAGGCCGCGGCGGACGGGGTGCGCTGCCCGGTGCTGCTGGTCCAGGGCGAGGCCGACGAGTACGGCACGACCGCGCAGCTCGCCGCGATCGCCGCCCGCGTCCCGGCCAGCGAGACGCTGCTCGTGCCGGGCGCGGGCCACAGCCCGCACCGCGACGCGCCCGACGCGGTGCTCGAGCGCGTCGCGGCGTTCGTAGCGCGGCTCGGCCGGAGCGCTTGCTGAAGGCTGGTTCGGCGCCTCGCGGGCTCACGCAGGGCCGCAGGGCGTCCTAGGCAAGCGGGGGCCACGCTTGGTCCCCATACCGCATGGGTAGAAAGGGCCGCACTGGTTTCCGGTGGCCGCTTCTTGCCGCGGCGGTGCCTGCGTTGGGACGAGGAGCGGCTCGCATCGTGCAAGGAGCTTCATGTCGCAGCTGGGAGGAGCGGAGATCGTTTCGTTTCTTCGCTCGGAAGGCGAGATGGCGCAGCGGATCGCCCGATTCCCTTGGGCGGCGCACCGGCTCGGGCCGTTGGACACCTGGTCGGAGAGCCTCAAGACCGCGGTCAGCCTGATCCTCAACTCGCGGCATCCGATGTGGATCGGCTGGGGCCCCGAGATGTCGTTCCTCTACAACGACGCCTACCTGCACGTGCTCGGGCTGGCCAAGCACCCGTGGGCTCTCGGCCGCCCGGCGGCCGAGGTGTGGGCCGAGATCTGGGACGTGTGCGGGCCCCTCGCCGACAAGGTGTTCCGGCTCGGCGAGGCGAGCTTCGTCGACGACGTCCGGCTGCTCATGAGCCGCGGCGACTCGCTCGAAGAGACGTTCTACTCCTTTTCGTACAGCCCGATCCGCAACGACGCCGGCGACGTCGCCGGGCTGTTCTGCCCGTCCAACGACGTCACGGCGAAAGTCGTCGGCGCGCGCCGCTCGCGCACGCTCTCGGAGCTGGTCGCCAACGCATTGATCCAAAAGTCGCCCGTCGCCGCGTGCGCCTCCGCCGCGGCGACGCTGGCGAAGAATCCCGACGACGTCCCGTTCGCGCTGCTCTATCTCGTCGACGGCGAGCGCTGCGCGCTGCAGCAGGCCGTCGGGATAACCGACCTGGACGAAGCGGTCACCCCGCACGCGGTCGCGCTCGAGGGCGGCGCATCGAGCGCCGTGGCCGAGGCGGTCGCCGACGCGGTTCGGAGCGGCCGCTCGCGGGAGCTCTCGCTGCGCGGCGCCGGGCCGCTGCCGCCCAGCGCGGACGGGCGGCCCA
>JASLGJ010000117.1 GCA_030150085.1 Candidatus Elarobacter sp.
GGGCGAACGCTGGCCGCTGCTGGTCGCGACCAACCGCGACGAGCGGCTCGACCGTCCCTTCGACCTGCCGGACCGCCACTGGTCCGACCTGCCGGGCGCGCTGGCCTGGCGCGACCGGACCGGGGGCGGAAGCTGGCTCGGTCTCAACGACGACGGGGTGGTCGCGACGCTGGTGAACGCGCCCGGCAGGTCGGACCAGTGGCGGTCCGGCAGGTCGAAGGGACGGTCGAGCCGCTCGTCGCGGTTGGTCGCGACCAGCAGCGGCCAGCGTTCGCCCGGGCGCAGGAGCACCAGCACCGTGCACATCGGCTCAGCGGAAGCGCGCCGCGATGAAGCCGATCCAGCGCTCGTACACGCCGGCGGTGCGGACCGGGTCGCGCGGAAAGTGGCCCTCGACCGGCCAGGCCACGAAGGTCGCGTCCTTGCCGTTGTCGCGCAGCGCGCGGTAGTACATCGACGAGGTCGCGAAGGGGTCGCGGTTGTCGCCCACGTCGGAGAGGATCAGCAGCGGGGTGGTGACGTCCTTGGCGTAGGTGATCGCCGAGGCGCGGCGGTACTCCGCGGCGTTGTTCCCGACGAAGGGCGAGCCGTGGAAGAGGGCCTTGTCGGACTCGCGGTCGTCGGCGGTGCCGTAGTCGGTCGCCCAGTCGTTCACCGAGGCGCCCGACACGGCGGCCCGCCAGAGGTGGTATTTCGAGATCATCCAGGCGGTCATGATCCCGCCGTAGCTCCAGCCCGACACGGCGATGCGCCGCTCGTCGACGATGCCGCGCGCGCGCACCGCGTCCAGCGCCGCCATCACGTCCTTGCCCGGGCCCTCGCCGGGATCGTACTGCACCGCGTGCTGGTAGGCGTAGCCGAGGTTGTCGCTGCCGCGGTAGTTCGGCTGCAGCACCAGCCAGCCGCGCGCCGCCATGAGCTGCGCCAGGCGGTCGAAGGAGCGCGTCGACGAACCGGTCGGGCCGCCGTGGATCAGCAGCACCAGCGGGTACTTCGTTCCGGCGCGGAAGCCGGGCGGGGTGAGCAGCACCGCGTCGGCCTGCACGCCCAGCGAGGTCTGGTACGTGATGCGCTCCGAGGCGGCGAGGTCGAGCCCCGCGACGGCGGCGTTGTAGTTCGTCAGCTTCACCGGCGCGCCGCCCGCGGCGGGGCGGTAGTACAGCTCGGCCGGCGCCTGCGTGGTCGTCGCGACGAACACCAGCGCGCCGTCGCGCGCCAGCGCGCCGTCGAGCGGGGACGTGATGTTGAGGTCGCCCAGGTCGATGCGGGCCGGCGGCGTGCCGTCGAGCGGCGCGCGCACCAGCGCCAGCGACGTGCGGTCGGCGCAGGTGAAGAGCAGCGCGCGCGAATCGGGCTCCCAGGCGAGGGCGTGCACCGCGCGGTCGTAGGGGTGCGAGAGCGCGCTGCCCGCGCCGCCGCCGGGCGCGGTGACGTACGCTTCGGTCAGCGCGATCTGGTTGTCGCCCGCGGAGTGGGTGTAGGCGACGTGCGCGCCGTCGGGCGAGAAGTGCGGGTCGCCCTCGTAGCCGGCGTGCGGGGTGAGCTGCGCCAGCTTGCCGCTCGCGGCGTCGACCAGCTCGACGTGCGCGCGCACCGCGTCGTCGAGGACCGCGTCGGGCGCCAGCACGAAGGCGATGCGCGCGCCGTCGGCCGACCACGAGAGGGTCGACTGCGCCTCGCCCGTGGCGACGCTGCGCGGGCCGAAGGTGAGCTGCCGGGCCTTGCCCTCGCCGCCGCTCGCCACGACGAACAGGTGCACCGGGCGGGGCGGCTTGCGGGTGGTGATCGGCGTGTTGCCGACCACGAACGCGTCGTCGAAGCGCGCCGCGCCGCTGCGCTTGGGCTCGGCGTCGGCCGCGGCGTAGGCGATGGCCCCGCCGTCGGGCCGCCAGGCGAACTGCTCCACCCCCTCGGGCGCCTTGGTGACCGGGCGCGCGTCGCCGCCCTCCATCGGCATCACGAACACCTGCGCCTTGGCCGCCTCGCCGCTGCCGGCATCGGCGATGAAGGCGAGCTTGGTGCCGTCGGGCGACCAGGCCGGGTCGCTCAGGCCGTGCCGCTCGTAGGTCAGCGTGCGCCGGGCGCGGGTGGCGAGGTCGATCAGGTCCAGGTCGCGCACGTACCGGTCGTCGTTCCAGGCCGTGCGCGTCACGACCACGACGGCGCGCTTGCCGTCGGGCGAGAGCGCGGGCGACGACAGGCCGACCAGCGCGCGCAGGTCACTGGCCTGGAAGGAGCGCGCGCTCGCGGGGCTGCTGACGCACGTAGCCGCCGCGAGGATCGCGGCGGCTACGGGGATCACGATGCTGCGGAGGCCGCGTCTCACGCGACGGCGGTCGGCATCTTGTCGAGCACCATCTGGGTGACGTCGGCCAGGCGGCACGAGTAGCCCCACTCGTTGTCGTACCAGGCCGCGATCTGGATCAGGTCGCCGTTGGCGTTGGTCAGCTTGGCGTCGATGATCGAGCTGTTGGGGTTCTTCTTGAAGTCGCTCGAGACCAGCTCTTCCTCGGTGTACTCGACGTACTTGGCCAGGTCGCCGCTGGTCGCGGCGCCGCGCAGCAGCGCGTTGACCTCGTCGCGGGTCGTCTCGCGCTTCACCTGCACGACCAGGTAGATCAGCGAGACGGTCTGGGTCGGCACGCGCAGCGCGATCCCGTCGAAGCTGCCCTTCACCTCGGGGATGGTGAGGAAGAGCGCCTTGGCCGCGCCGGTCGAGGTCGGCACGATGTTGGTCGCGGCGTTGCGCGCGCGCCGGATGTCCTTGTGCGGCGCGTCGAGGATGTTCTGGTCGTTGGTGTAGGAGTGGATCGTGGACATGAAGCCCTTGACCCAGCCCAGCCCGTCGACGATCGGCTTGACCGCGGTCGCCAGGCAGTTGGTCGTGCACGAGGCGTTGGAGATGACGTGGTGCTTGGCGGGGTCGTACATGGCGTCGTTGACGCCCAGCACGAGGGTCACGTCCTCGCCCTTGGCGGGGGCCGAGATGATCACTTTCTTGGCCCCACCGCCGTCGATGTGCAGCCGGGCCTTGGCGGCGTCGGTGAAGAGCCCGGTCGACTCGATCACCACGTCCACGCCCAAGTCTTTCCAGGGCAGCTTGGCCGGGTCGCGCTCGGCCAGGACCTTGATCGTCCGGCCGTCGATCGTGATCCCGTCCGCGCTCGCGGAGACCTGGCCCTGGTACGTCCCGTAGTTGGAGTCGTACTTGAACAGGTGCGCGCACTCGGCGGCGCTCGTCAGGTCGTTGACCGCGACGATCTCGACGCCGGGATGCCGCTCGAGCAGAGCCTTGGTGAAATTACGGCCGATGCGGCCGAACCCGTTGATACCGATGCGCATAGCTCATTCGCTTTAGGCGGAGGAAAGTTCCGGCTCCTCTCGCTCACCGCGCAAACGTCTGACGAGTCGCATCAGCGAAGCAAGGCGGCCGTTGATCGTTGCTTTACCCACCGGGGGGCTGCACCTACGCCCCAGCTCGGCCAAGGTCTCGTCGGGGTGGGCCAGGCGGAGCTGGGCCGCCTCGCGCAGGACCGGCGAGAGGTTGCGCAGCCCGTAGGCGTCGGCCAGGTATTGCAGGGCCTCGGACTGAGCGGCCGCCGCGGCGGTGGCCCGGTCGAGGTTGGCGGCCTCGGTGTTGACCAGGCGGTGGATGCGGTTCTTGGTCTCCTTGACCGCCCGCACGTCCTCCAGGCGCAGGATCGCCCCCGAGGCCCCGATCGCCCCCAGCACGGTCACGATCGCGTCCAGGCCCTTGAAGTAGACCACCCGCCGGCCCTTGCGCACGATCGTGCGCGGGGGAAAGCCCTCGGCGGCGGTCAGGGCCGCGATCCGCTCGGCCCGGGCCGGGTCGGCGACGACGAACTCCAGGTGGTAGCCGTGCTGGGGCGCGGCCAGCGACCCGCAGCACAGGAAGGCCGCGCGCAGCTCGGCCCGCCGCTCGGCCCGCCGGCGGGGCTTGGGCGGCGGCTCGGCCGGCAGCGGGCCGAGGTCGATCTCGAAGGTGGTGGCGCGGTAGAGCCGGGCGTCGTGCCCGCGCCGGACCGGCGCCGCCGAGCGCTGGTCCTCGAACAGCGTGCGGGCCAGCCGGGCCACCGGCGGCCGGCGGGTGCGAAAGACCAGCTCCCCGCCCACCGCGACCCCGCCGTAGTAGGCCAGCCCCGCCCGCAGCGCCGCCCGCACCGCCGGATCGGCGGGGATTTCGCGCGCCAGCGCGTCCTTGGCGTCGGCCGAAAGCCGCGAGCGCTCAGGCACCGGACACCATCGCGCTCAGCCGAGCCAGTCGACCGGGTCGTCCTTGCGCTCCTCGACGACCTCGTAGAGGTCGGCCGGCTTGAGCGAGGGCAGCACCCGCTCGGGGACGAGCAGCACGCGCACGGTCACGAAGCGGGTGCGGTAGTGGATCACCAGCACGTCCCCCGCCTTGACCTCGTAGCCGGGCTTGAGCGAGCGGCCCTCCTTGGTGATCCGCCCGGCCTCGATCCCGTCCTTGGCCTCGGCCCGCCGCTTCGCCAAGCGCGAGACCTTCATGAACTTGTCCAGCCGCACCGCGACCGTCTTCGCGACGGACGCCGGCTCTCCACCGCGCGCGCCCGCCGAGGCTAGGCCGAGACCTCGACGCTCACCTCGTCCGTGCCCAACTCCTCGGGCCAGCGCGGCGGCGGCGGCAGACCCGAATCACGCAGCGAGTCGAGATAGTCGGCGATCGCGTCGGGCGCTTGGGCGATGACCTCTTCGCGCGAATCGCCGAGCAGGAGCAGGCCCGGCAGGTCGGGCGCCATCGCGCCCCAACCGCCGTCGTCACCGCGTTCCAGCACGATCGTATACCTCACTGCTGCGGTCCTTTCCACGTCCCTTCGATCTGCGCGAGCAACGTGACCAGCAGACCCTTCGGAACGTCGGTTCGGTGAACCGGAATCGAAATCCGGTAGTCGTGCAAGCGGTGCGCGAAGATGACGTGGCTCGCCTTGCCGCCGCGGCGCAGAAAATACCAGCCGTGGCTCTCGGCGTACCGGATCAATTCCCGCGCCCGCATGCTCGCACGGTAGGGTGCGGGCGTTGCCGCGGCGTGGCGAGAATGTGACCGGATGGCGTTTCGGACGACGATCGCGGGCAGTCTGCCCAAGCCCGCCTGGCTGGCCGAGCCGGAGCGGATCTTTCCGAGCTGGCGGCTCGACGGGCCCGAGCTGCGCGAGGCGATGCGCGACGCGACCCGGATCGCGGTCGGCGAGCAGCGCCGGGCGGGGATCGACATCGTCACCGACGGCGAGCAGTCGCGCAAGCACTTCGTGCACGGCTTCGCCGAGCGGCTCGCCGGGGTCGACGCGGCGAAGCGCCAGAAGCGCGGCATCCGGGCCGACCGCTACGAGGCCGTCTGCCCGACCGTCACCGGCGAGGTGCACCGCGCGGCGCCGGTGCACGCCGAGGAGATGCGCTTCGCGCGCACGCTGACCGACGGCCCGCTCAAGATCACGATCCCCGGCCCGCTCACCCTGACCGACACCGTCGTCGACGAGCACTACGGCAGCCGCCGGGAGCTGGCGTTCGCGTTCGCCCGCGCGATCCGCGAGGAGATCGCCGAGCTGGCCGCGCTCGGGGTCGACGTGGTGCAGATCGACGAGCCGGCCTTCAACGTGTACTTCGAGGAGGTCGCGCGCTGGGGCGTCGACGCGCTCGACACCGCGCTCGAGGGCGCGCCCTGCACCAAAGCGGTGCACGTCTGCTACGGTTACGGCATTCCCGCCAACCTGGCCTGGAAGGCGAACCTCGGCGAGCGCTGGGACCAGTACGCGCACGTGCTGCCGCTGCTCGCGCGCAGCTGCGTCGACCAGATCTCGGTCGAGCTGGCCGGCTCGCACGTGCCGCCCGAAGTGCTCGCGCTGGCCGGCGACAAGACGCTCGCGGTCGGCGTGATCGACGTCGCCAGCGAGCGCGTCGAGACGCCCGACGACGTCGACGCGACGATCCGCCTCGCCCGGCGCTACCTGCCCGACGAGCGGATCGTCTGCTCGACCAACTGCGGCATGGCGCCCATGCCGCGCGAGGTCGCCTACGCCAAGCTGCGCGCCCTCGCCGAAGGCGCGCTCCTGGCCAGCGTGGGCCTCTAGGCGCCCGCGCTCAGACCGCCCAGCGGTCGGCGAGGCTGGCGACGACGGGCAGGCGCAGGGCCTGGCCCGAGAAGGCCTTGATCGTCGTCATGAGCCAGGCGACGAAGATCACCAGGCCCAGCGCGAGCTGCACCAGCAGCACGATCGGGATCAGCACCAGGCGCAGCCCGGGGATCATGCCCACGATGCCGAGCACGATGTTGACCGCGATCAGGAACGCGATCCAGACCGCCCAGAGCACGATCGACTGCACGGCCACGAAGCGGACCCACTGCTGAACCGGCTTGCCGAGAAGGATCACGATGCCGCCGACGATGCCGAAGAACGAGGCCAGTCCGGCGGCGACGTTGGGCGTCAGCCCGAAGGACGACTGCGTAGAGTCCTGCTGGATCACATGAACCTCCGACGGTGAAGTGCTTGCTCAGGAGGTTATCACGACAGGTCGGCGGTGAGAGAATCTATACGAAGCGCTTACGCTTCGACATGCCATGAATCAAATGACGCGTACGAGGTCGTGGGGCGAGCGCGCTTTGTCCGGCGCGAACGCGGCCTCGTAATCGGGCTGAGCGCTTACGCTTTGCGCTGCGCGGCTTTGGGGGTGACGCAGGTGCCGCGCGCGCGCACCACCAGCACCGGCTCGTCCAGCACGTCGGCCGCCGACGCGCTCACGTCGGCGCGCGCCGTGATGACCTTGTGCGCTGCGAACTCCATCGTGCGCGAAGTATTGCCGACCTTGGTGATGCGGCCGCGCGCTTCGATGTAGTCGCCCGCGTACACGGGTGCCTTGAACTCCACCAGGTCGTAGGCCACGAACAAGCCTTCGTCGCCGTCGAGGCGGATCAGCAGCTCCGTCGCGACGTCGCCGAACAGCCCCAGCACGCGCGCGCCGTCGACCAAATTGCCGCCGTAGTGGGCGTCGTGCGCGCTCATCCGCAGCCGGATCAGCACCTCGCCCGCGCCGCGGTCTGCCGCATCGCCATCCGCCGAGCCGGGCTCGCCGATGCTTCGGTCCGTCATGCCGCGGTCTTCGCTTGCTGCCACAGGTCTTCCAGTTCGTCGAGGGTCATGTCGTTGAGCTTGAGGCCCTTGGCGACCGCGAAGGCTTCCATGTAGCGGAAGCGCTTGTCGAACTTCGCGTTGGCGTCGCGCATGGCGCCCTCGGCGTCGACGCCGAGCCGGCGCGCGAGATTGACCACCGTGAAGAGCACGTCGCCCAGCTCCTCGCGCACGTGCGGGTCCTCGGGGCGCAGGTCGCCGGCCTTGATGCGGGCCTCGGCCAGCTCGCGCAGCTCCTCGGAGAGCTTCTCGGTGATGTCGCGCGGGTCGGCCCAGTCGAAGCCGACCCGGGCCGCCTTCTCCTGCATCTTCTGGCCGCGCTGGAGGGCCGCCATGTGGGCCGGGATGCCGTCGAGCTTCGAGGCCCGAGCCTGTCCCGCGGCCTCCTGGGCCTTGAGCTGCTCCCAGTTGGCCCAGACCTGCTCGACGTCGTGCACCGCGACGTCGCCGAAGACGTGCGGGTGGCGGCGGATCATCTTGTTCGAGAGGCCGTCGATCACGTCGGCGACGGAGAACTTGCCGCGCTCGGTGGCGAGCTGGGCGTGGAAGACGATCTGGAACAGCAGGTCGCCCAGCTCCTCGCACAGCTCGCCGTCGCTGCCGTGCTCGATCGCGTCGACCACCTCGTAGGCCTCCTCGACCAGGTAGCGCACCAGCGAGGCGTGGGTCTGCTCGCGGTCCCACGGGCACGAGCGGCGCAGGCGGGCCATGATCTCGACCAGGTCGTCCCAGGTGTGATGGGTCGAGCCGGGCGGGAGCGGCACCAGCGGCATGGCGATCGAGGCCGAGAGCGTCGCGCGCGGCATGCCGGGCACGATCTCGGCCGCCACCCCGCGCCGCTCGAGCGCGCGCAGCAGCACCGGCAGGCCGAGGAAGTCCGAGAGCGGGTTGCCCAGCACGCCCAGGGCCAGGTCCTGGTGGTCGATGCGCGCGACGAAGGTGTCGATCACCTCGCTCGAGCCGCGCAGGAAGAGGCCCTGGTCGTCGATCAGGGCGCGCTCGATCGTGACCCCGTCGCTCTCCAGGAAGCGCACCAGCTCGGGCGGGGCGAGCACAGTCGCGGCGCGCCCGACGGCGCGCAGCGACTCCCGGCTGCCGAGGGTGAGGAGGCCCGGGTCGCCCGGGCCCAGGCCGACGATGCGGATCACGATGCCCGAGAACTTCGCGAGGCGGGGTCGTCTCGACTCCCGCCTCGCGTGGTCCTTACTT
>JASLGJ010000123.1 GCA_030150085.1 Candidatus Elarobacter sp.
ACGAAGCGACCGCGGTCGTTGTCGAAGCGACCTATCTAGGAGCACAATGGGGGGAACAACGCTCGCGCGAAGGCGCGGGCCGAGTCCGGACCACAGCGAAGGCGGGGACGGACATCACCGACCGACCGCACCCAGAAGGGACCGACAGGATGCTTGCTACGATTCGCCGCCCGACGTTCGACGAGATGAACCTCTCGACCGGCAAGCGCGCGCGCCTTCACACCATGATGTACGAGCACGGCCCCGCCAACGGCACGCTGATGCTGCTCCCGATCGACCAGGGCCTCGAGCACGGCCCGATCGACTTCTTCGACAACCCCGACGCGCTCGACACCGACTGGGTGCTGCGCCTGGCCGTCGAGGGCAAGTTCTCGGGCATCGCCTACCACATCGGCCTGGCCGAGAAGTACCACAAGCAGTACGCCGGGCGCGTGCCGCTGGTGCTCAAGATCAACGGCAAGACCAACGTGCCGCCCGACGACGAGTCGTTCAGCTCGCTGACCTCCAGCGTCGAGGACGCGGTCCGCCTGGGCGCGTCGGCGGTCGGCTACACGCTCTACGTCGGCTCGCCCTCGCAAGACGTCGACATCGCGCAGGCCAACGAGGTGCGGCGCGAGTGCGAGCGCTACGGCATGCCGCTGATCGTGTGGTCGTACCCGCGCGGCTCGGCGATCAAGGCCAAGGGCGGCCAGGACTCGCTCTACGCGGTCGACTACGCGGCCCGCGTGGCGTGCGAGATCGGGGCCGACATCGTCAAGCTCAACGTGCCCAAGTCCGAAGAGGCCGCCTCGGCCTCGCCCAAGCCCTACAACACGCTGAGCATGAGCGAGGCCGACGGCCTGCGCAAGGTCGTCAAGTCGGCCGGCCGGACCCTGGTGCTGGTCTCGGGCGGCTCGAAGATGGGCGACGAGGACACGATCCACAAGGCCCGCCTGGCGCTGGAGACCGGCTGCGTCGGGCTGATCTTCGGGCGCAACATGTGGCAGCGCAAGTGGGACGACGCCATCGCGATGTCGACCCGCATGCACGAGATGATGAAGGAATTCGGCGATTAGCACCGCGCTGGCGCTCGAGGACCGCATCGAAGCGGCCCTCGAGCGCATTCGCCCGGCGATCCGCCGCGACGGCGGCGACGTCTGGCTGATCCGGGTCGAGGACGACGTCGCCTACGTGCAGATGCTGGGCGCCTGCGGCGGCTGCGCCGCCGCGCACCAGACCCTCAAAGGCGGCATCGAAGCGGTCGTCCGCGCGGACGTCCCCGAAATCCGCACCGTCGAGCACGTCTAGAGCGGGCGCGTTCGCGCCGCGTGGTTCTCGGTCGCGCGCATACCGAAGCTGCCGCGATTTTGGCACCGCGAAAGCGGCAGGTTTTCATGCCCGGTTCCCCGCATCGAGCGCTCTCGCGGGTCACGTCCGACCCTTGCCGACCGCTCCTACCGGCGTGAAAAGACCAGCGCGATGAAACAACCGACCAACCGCGACATCCTGACCGCCGTCGAAGTCCTGACGCGCGATCTCCACCTCTTCCGCGACGTGACGGAATCCCGTTTCGGCCTCATGGGCGAACGCTTCGACGGCATCGACGAGCGCTTCGACGGCATCGACAAGCGCTTCGACGGCATCGACTTGACGCTGGCTCAGCACAGTTTGGCCCTCACCGAACTGGCCGGCGACATGGCGACCGTGAAGGCGACGCTCGCCGAACACGACCGCACGTTCGAGCGGATCGAGACGACCCTCGCGCAGCACGGCGCCGCCCTCACCGAACTGTCCTCGGACGTGACGACCGTGCAAAGGACGCTGGCAGAGCACGGCCACGAGCTGGCGGACCGGCGCAAGCGCCCCGGCTAGCGTTTCGCTACGGCGCGTTGAGGTTGGAGCCGATCCAGGCGGTGCGCCAGTGGGCGTAGGTGCCGTCGGCTTCCCAAGCGCGCATGCGCTCGCCGACGAAGGCCACGAGCCCGGCGGCGTCCTTGGGGCAGAAGTAAACTTTCTCGAGCCGGGTGAAGGGCTTGTCGGCGTTCATCACCGCCAGGCGCGGGTCGGTGCGGACCGCGAGCGCGGCCTCCACCCCGTCGGTGATCATCGCGTCGTACGCGCCCTCGGCGACCAGGGGCGGGATGGCGAGGTTCTTCTCCACCACCGTCAGCGGCGCGTGGTGGAGGTTCTCGCGGTCGAACGACTCGTTCGTTCCGCCCGGGTTCAGCGCGACGCGGGTCGTCGGAACGTCCAGCTCGGCCAGGGTGTGGAAGCGCGCGCGGTCGGCGGCGCGGATCAGCGCGACCTTGCCGTCCACCACGTACGGCGGCGTGAGCAGGCCCGCCGCGGCGCGCTTGGGATCGCGCGACACGCCGCCCATCGCGACGTCGAACTCGCCCGCGACGAGATCGCCGGTCATCGCCGGCCAGGAGGTGCGCACGAACGCGACCTGCACGCCCAGCGCGGCCGCGAGCGCGCGCGCCACGTCGACGTCGAGCCCGCTCCACGTCCCGTCGGCGGCCAGATAGGTGTAGGGCTTGTAGTCGCCCGTCATCCCGACCCGCAGCACGCCGCCGCCGCGCACGGTCTCGAGCCGCCCCTCCGCGGCCCGAACGCGGGCCGTCAGCGCGGGCGCGGCCAGCGCGGCGACGAAGGAGGCGGCGAAGGCGGAACGGCGCATGGCGCGACCTTCGCGCCCCGCCGGCCCGAGTCCACTAGGCCGGCGTCACTTCGATGCGCTCAGCGCGCGCTCGCCCCGGCCAGCGCGGCCAGCCCGGCTTCGAGGTCGGCGATCAGGTCGGCGGTGTCCTCGAGCCCGACGTACAGGCGCACCAGCCGCTCGCCGTACGGCCCGCGGTGCGGCCGCAGCGAGAACGGTGCGACCACGCTCGACACGCCGCCCCAGCTGTAGCCCAGCGCGAACAACCGCAGCGCGTCGGCGAACGCGTTGATCGCCGCGCGCGTCGTTCCGGCGCGGAACACGACCGAGAACGAACCGGTCGAGCCGGTGAAGTCGCGCTTCCACAGCTCGTGGCCGGGACAGCTCGGCAGCGCCGGGTGCAGCACGGTCTCGATCTCCGGCCGCGCGGCGAACCAGCGCGCGAGCGCGAGCGCCGAACGCTCGATCGCGTCCAAGCGCACCGCCATCGTCTTCATCCCGCGCAGCGCGAGGCTGCAGTCGTCGGGCGAGACCGACTGGCCGAGGTTGTACTGCGTGCGCCCGACCCGCTCGTAGCCCGCCCGGTCGCGCACCGTCACCGAGCCCAGCAGCAGGTCGCTGTGCCCGCCGACGTACTTGGTCAGGGCCTGCATCGTCACGTCGGCGCCGTGCGCGAGCGCGTCGAAATGGACTCCCGCGGAGTAGGTGTTGTCGATCGCCACGAGCGCACCGTGGCGGTGCGCCGCCGCGGCGATCGCGGGCACGTCCTGAACCTCCATCGTGATCGAGCCCGGGCTCTCGCACCAGATCAAGCGCGTGTTGGGCCGGATCAGCGCTTCGATGCCGGCCCCGATCAGCGGCGGGTAGTACGACGACGCGACGCCGTAGCGCGCGAGCAGCTCGTCGGCGAACTCCCGGCTCGGCCCGTAGATCGACTCGGGAATCAGCACGTGGTCGCCCGCCGCGGTGAAGGCGAAGTAGATCAAGCTCAGCCCGGCCTGGCCGCCCGGCGTCAGGAAGGTCCGGTAGCCGTGCTCGAGCTCGCACACCCGCGCCGCCAGCTCCAGCGTCGTCGGCGTCCCGTAGAGCCCGTAGCTGTACGGCACCTTGTCGTGGTCCCAGTCGTCGGCCAGCGCCTCGGCGTTGCGCGCGACGGTGGTCGAACCGCGGTAGACCGGCGTCGCCAGCGAGCGAAACCCCTGCGGCGCGAGCGGCTCGGTGCCGACCAGCTTGGTGCGCCAGCCGGTCGTTCCGCGCCCGGCAGCGGAATCGGATCGGCCGGAAGCGGGAGCCGTCTCGGAAGCGGCAGGGATGCCGGCGTCGCGCCGGGGCGATTCAGAGTCTACGGCTTCGGACACGCTCGCGCTCTTCGCGCTCCGGTAACGCCGACCTCGGCATCCTCGGCCGACGTGCGGCGCGCGACGCGACCGGGACATCGGCTCGAGCCGACCGCCAGACGTCAGAACGACACCGCTCCCGCGTATCCCGTGAGCTCGACGTATCCTGCGCCGAGCCGCTTGCCGCTCGCGCTGTCGCTGACGTCCACCGCGCCCTCCCAGTACGAGATCCCGCCGGCGGTGTCGGCCAGCTCCTGGTCCTTCAGCACCGGCACGAGCGTCAGGTCCAGCCCCGCCGACGGCACCCGCACCCGCCACCCGCTCGGATACGTGCCGCCCGTGCGCGGGCTCTTCCACGTCCCCGTCGCGTCCACCACGACGTCGTCCCGCCCGAGATGCCGCACTTCGCCGCGCACGCCGACGAGCGACCCGCTCGACTCGGGCACCACCGACCCGTCCTTCGCGCGCAGCCGGTAGTCCATGAGCTCCCGCCGGTCGTCGAGTTGAAGGGAGAACCAATCCCACCCCGCCACGTCCGCCTGCAGCTCGTCCGACCCGAACTCGTGGTCCATCCACGAAACGCCGTCGACCCGCAGCCACTCCCCGCGGTACGCCAGCGTCCCGCTGGTCCGCAGGCGCGTCAGCGAATAATAATGCGAAGCGCACGAAGCGCACGCCGCCTTGAGCGAAACCCCATCCTTCCCGTGCACCGCCGGCGGCTTCTCCGCGACCTGCGCGAGATCGAGCCCCACCGCACGCGAAGCCGCGTGCATCCGAAACGGCGCGCTCCCCCGCAGCCACCACGACCCGACGTGCACGTCCAACGCTCGCTCCGAAGCCCCGCCCATCCCGAGCGCCTCCCGCGCGAACCGCTCGTCGTACACGAACCGCCGCCCCGCCTCGTCCGTCAGCGCCAGATGCACGGGAAACACCTGATTCCCCCGCCACGTCGACTGCCCGGCCTTCGGCCGCGGATCCCCCGGCCCCAACCCATACCGAAAGAACGTCAGCTCGTACCCAAACCGCCGCCCATCCGCCGCCCGCAAGTGCCCGGTATAATACCACCACTCGCTCTGAAACCCGAAATGCGCCCCATGATCCCGCGGAAACGAAAACCGCCACGGCACCCGCGCATTCGCAAACCCACCAGAAACGGTAAGCGGAACCCCACCCGCACCCCGCACCACCACCCGCGCACCACGCACGTTCGCCGGCGCCGCCGGCGCGGCCACTCCACCACCCCCGCCACCCACCCCCAGTGCGGTCGAACCCACCGTGCCCAGCGGTGCGGCGTGCAGTGGCTCGCGGGGCACTACGAGGGCGAGC
>JASLGJ010000185.1 GCA_030150085.1 Candidatus Elarobacter sp.
TTTGAGCGGCTCGGGCTCGGGCAACCTGGGCTACCACCGCACCGTCACTCCCGACGGCGCCGCCCAGCAGCGCGGCTTCGACAGCGACCTGACCCTGAGCGCGAGCCGCCGCACCGAGCAGACCTCGCTCTCGATCACCCAGTCGGTCGCCCGCAACGTCGGCACGACCTCGCTCGGCCAGCTCGCCCTGGGCTACCGCACCCCGCTCTACGGCCTCCTCTACGGTTCGCTGGCCGGACCGGCCGACACGCAGCTGGGGATCGGCGGCTTCGCGCGTGGGCTCAGCCTGGCGCTCCCGCGCCGCAACGGCGAGCTGGACTTCTTCGGTGCGACCGCCCAGGGCAGCGACAACCAGACCTTCCGGGTGCGCGGGGCGCGCCGCACGATCGACCTGCGCGGCGGGCGCTTCCTCTCGGCGACCCTGGTCGACGCGGGCGGCGAGGTGAGCGGCGCGCGCTCGCGGATCGCCGATCTGGCCTTCGGCGAGTACGCCGCCAACCGCACGGCCCGGCTGGAGACGGCCCTGGACAGCACCCGCGGAATCCAGGGCGCGGCCGACGGGGCCCGGGCGGCGCTCGCGGCGCGGCTCGACTTCCGCTCGGCGAACGGCTTCGAGTCGCTCTCCTTTTCCAACGTCCCGGTCGGCTTCGCGCCGGCCGGGTTGGTCCAGAACGGCGACCGCCTGCTGGAGTTCTCTGCCGGGCGGCGCTTCGGCGCGGCCCAGTCGCAGCTCGACCTGGCGCGCGACCGGGCCACCGACCAGACCGGCGGCGTCACCGACGCGACCCGGCTCGACCTGGGGCTGTCGTTCCCGCTGCGGGTGCTGGGCGCGCTCAACGCCAACGCGGCGGTCGGGCAGGTCCACGCGGCCGGGGGCGACACCAAGAGCTCGACCTTCAGCCTGGGCGCGACCCAGTCGCCGCGCGGCTTCGCGCTGGCCGAGACCTACGGCCGCACGACGGTCGGGGGCGGAATCTCGCAGTCCTCGTACACCCAGTACGCGGTCGCGGCGTCGCACGCCCTGGCGGGCGGGTTCGTGGCCGGGCAGGGCTCGTACCAGGCCAGCGACGCCGAGGGCCGGGCGACCGTGCTGGGCGGCCAGCTCGACTTCACCCGCAGCCTGAACGCGCGCAACGACCTCGACCTGCGGGTCGGCCTGCAGCGGGTCAACAGCGCGGGCCAGATCGCGACGATCCGGACCCTGGGCGCGACCTACACCCGCCACCTCTCGCGCGCCCTGGCGCTGCGGATCGACACCGCCCGGACGGCCCAGAGCGGGCCGGGCGGAGGCGCCGGCTCGTCGCTGGACGTCGAGCTGGTCGGGCCGCTCTCGTTCGGCGGCACGGCCCGCTACAGCGGGCGGGCCAACCCCAACCTGCCCGCGATCGTCCAGGGCCGCATCATCTACCAGGACATCGGGCTCAACGCCAGCGGCGGCCCGCTCTCCAGCCGCGGGGTGGCCGGGGTGATCGTCGTGCTCGACGGGGTCCAGACCCAGCGCACCGACAGCGAGGGCAGCTACCAGTTCCGCTTCGTCAAGCCGGGCGAGCACACCGTGGCGCTCCAGGACGGCACGGTTCCGCTCGGGCTGGTGGCCGAGCGCGACGCGCGCCAGTTCAGCGTCCAGGGCGGGCAGATCGTGGTGACCGACTTCCTGGTCGGGCAGTACGGCGGGGTGCGCGGCAAGGTCACCTCGGGCACCGCCGCCGGGCCGGCCCCGCTGTCCGGGGTGGCGATCTTGGTCGACGGCACCCAGCGCGTGTTCACCGGCGCGGACGGCTCGTTCCAGCTCGGCAAGCTCTCGACCGGAGCCCACACCGTGCAGCTCGTCAACGACTCGCTGCCGGCCTCGGCCCAGATCGCGGGCGAGGCGACCCGCACGGTGCAGGTCCGCCAGGGCGCGCTCACCGCGCTGGAGTTCACCACCCTGCGGCTGGGCTCGCTGCGCGGGACGGTCTACGACGGCGACCCCCTCAAGGGCGCGGGCGCGCCCGACATCTACGTCGTCGCCCAGCCCGGTGACCACGCCGCGATCACCGGCGCCGACGGGACGTTCATCATCGACAACCTGCCCCCGGGCCGCTACAGCCTGGCGATCGACCCCCAGACCCTGCCCGACGGGGCCGCGGTGCAGAGCGGCGACGGGCAGGCCAAGGACGTCGGGCCGGGCGAGGACGTCGCCGACCTGGTCTTCTCGGTCGGCGCGGCGGCCAAGGACGTGGTCTTCGACTTCAGCGACAAGAAGCGCGCCGCGCTCCAGCTCATCCTCGACCCGCTGCGCGTGCCGCCCCTGGGCGAGGTCGAGCTGCGGGTGGCGACCAGCGCTCCGCGCGACGCCAAGCTCGAGGCCAGCGTGGGCCTCTCGAAGGTCGCGCTGCACTTCGTCTCGCCCGGGGTGTTCGGGGGGCGGGTGACCGTCCCGGCCGGCTCGCCGCCGGGCGACGTGCCGGTCCACGTCGAGGCGGCCGGCAGCGCGAAAGGGTCGGCAGACGCACTCTTTACCGTGGACCCTAAAGTGCCGCTCGTCACGATCCGAATTCAGGAGACAAGGGTGATTCCCGGTCAGACCGTCCACGGCGTGTTGAAAACGTACGCGGACGTGCGAGCCGGGGACGCGATCGTGTTCGCGGACGG
>JASLGJ010000261.1 GCA_030150085.1 Candidatus Elarobacter sp.
CGCCGCCGGGCGGCAGCAGCGCGACCCGCTCCGCCGCGGCGCGGGCCGCGTCGTCGGCGCGCAGCATGCCGGTCGCGACCATGCGCGCCAGCACCGCGCGCCGGCGCGCTTCGAGCGCCGCCCGGTGCGCGTAGGGATCGAGCCGCACGGGATCGTTGGGCAGCGCGGCGAGCAGCGCGGCCTGGGCCAGGTCGAGCTCGCGCGCGGGCAGGCCGAAGTAGGTGCGCGCGCCGGCCTCGACGCCGACCAGGTCGCTGCCCATCGGCAGCCGGTTGACGTACGCTTCGAGGATCGCGCGCTTGGGCGTGCCGGCCTCGATGCGCCGCGCGAGCACCAGCTCCGCGAGCTTGCCGAGCGCCGAGCGCGGCAGGCCGAAGCGCAGCCGCGCGAGCTGCATGGTGATCGTCGAGCCGCCCGAGACGACGCGGCCGGTGCGCGCGAGCTGCCACGCCGCGCGGCCCAGCGCGAGCGCGTCGACCCCGTCGTGGGCGAAGAAGCGCGCGTCCTCGGCCGCCACGACGGCGGCCAGGAAACGCGGCGAGACGTCGGCCAGCGGCACCCGCACCGCGTGCTCGCCGTCGCGCGCGAGCACGGTGCCCAGCGCCGCGCCGGCGCGGTCCTCGAAGGCCAGCGCGCTCGCGCCGCCCGTGAAGGCACGCGGACCGATGGGCCGGTTCGCCGCCGTCACCACGACGAGCGCGAGCGCGGCCAGGGCGCGGAGCGCGCCCGTGCGGCGCGTGAGCCCGCTTACACGCCCATTAAGCCGTTTAGGGCTCCGCCTTACCGGCAAAACCCTACCCAACGCACTTTTCGAAAGGTGGAAACATGGCTGGACTCATCTGGGGAATCATCGTCGTCTTGTTCGTGCTCTGGCTGCTCGGGTTCGCCATCCACATCGGTGGCGGGCTGATCCACCTGCTGCTGGTCATCGCGCTGGTCTTGCTGGTGTTCAACATCATCACCGGGCGCGGCGCCAGGGTCTGATCCTCGGGGGCGAGCGCCGCGGCGCCGCGGCGCTTTTCCCCCTTTCACAATGAGTGTGGTGCGGGCCGACCGAATGGCCTCGCACCGTGCAGGCAGGCCGTAGCTGGAGGCTGGCCGTCATGCTGGCCGCAACGTTCGCGGCCGGCTGCGCCCGCCATGCGCCCGGTGCCCCGGAAGCACCGCCGCCCGCGCCGCTGGCCGCCGTCTCGCCGCTGCCCGCGCCCTCGCTCGCGCCGCCGCTGGCGGCGGTCGCGCCGATCGGCGAGGCCGGCACGCTGGCCCAGGTTCGGATCCGCTTCACCGACGACCTGATCCCGCTCGAGCGGCTGGAGTCGCCCGCCGAGAGCGCCGTCCTGGCGCACTTCGCGCTCGAGCCCGCGCTGCCGGGGCGCTGGCGCTTTCTGACCCCGCGGATGATCGGCTTCGAGGCCGAGCGGGCTTGGCCGGCCGCGGCCCGCATCCGGGTGCGCATCGCCCGCGGTCTGCGCGACGTGCGCGGCCGCGCGCTGGCCGCCGACGTCGCCTGGACCTTCCAGACGCCGCGCATCTCGCTCGCGGGCCTGCCCGGCAAGGACGACACCGCGCCGCGCGAGCTGCGCCCGACGATCGCGCTGGGCTCGAACGTCGCGCTCGACCCGGCCTCGCTCGCCGCGCACGCCCGCCTGCGCGTCCACGGCGAGAGCGGACCGGGCCTGGCGCTGGCGATCCCGCCCGACACCGCCCGCCCCGGCGCGTCGCCCGGCGTCTCGCCGAGTCCCTCGCCCAGCCCGCCGCCGAACGAGGCCTTCGACCCCGCGCAGCACGACTGGCGCTACGCGCTCGTCCCCGCCGCCGAGCTGGAGCGCGGCAAGCGCTACGACGTCACCATCGAGCCGGGCGTGCTGCCGCGCGAAGGCAATCTCGCCAGCGACCGAAGCTTCGGCGGCACGTTCGTCACCCACGACGCGCTGCGCTTCGCCGGCGTGCAGCACGCCGTGCCGGGCACGCGCTTCGCCGACGGCGACCCGCGCCTGGCGTTCAGCACCCCGCTCGATCCCGCCTCGCTGAGCGCGCTCGCGCTCGAGCCGGCCCCGCCGCGCGGCGCGAGCGCGTTCGCCGCGCTGGACGAGACGGTCGGCATCAACGCCGCGCTGCTCGCGCCGAACACCGCCTACACGGTCACGCTCGGACCCGAGCTGCGCGACACGTTCGGCCAGAAGCTCGGCCGCGCGCAGCGCGTCGCCTTCCGCACCGGCGACCTCGCCGCCGACGTCTGGGCGCCGGGCGGCACGAGCCTCTTCCCGGCCGGGCGCGACGTGCGCCTGAACGTCGTCGCGGTCAACGCGCCGCCGAACGTGCGGGCGGTGTTCCGCCCGCTGCGGCCGGCCGACGTGGTGCGCTACCCCGACCCGGCGGGCGAGCCCGACCGGGGCGACCTGCTGCCCGCGGTCGCGGCCTGGCCGCGCTTCGACGCGAGCGGCCCGCGCAACGCCGAGCGCACGATCGAGGTCCCGCTGCGGGAGAAGCTCGGCGCCTCCGGCGCCGCCGCGGGTGGAGCGCTGGCCTACGGGGTCGCGGCGCAGCTCGGCGGCGAGCGCGACTTCACCGCCGCGGGCGTGGTGCAGCTCACCGACCTGGGCGTGTTCGCGCAGTGGTTCCCCGACGGCGGCCGCGTGCGCGTGAACCGGATCGGCGACGGCACGCCGGTGGCCGGCGCGCAGGTGCAGGTCTATCCCTCGCAGGCCGACGCCGAGACGAAGGGCGACGTCGCCGCGTGCGCGAGCGCGTCGACCGACGGCGGCGGGGTCGCGACGTTCCTGCCGGCGAGCTTCACGCGCTGCGCCGTCCGCGACAAGGGCGACAACGCGGCGCCCTCGTTCGTCACGGTCGTGCGCAAGGGCGGCGACTGGACGTACGTGCGCAGCAACGACTACAGCGGCGCGTACGCAGGCGACTTGGACAACGGCTGGTCCTCGGCGACGCCGATCGAGCGCGGGACGATCTTCTCCGACCGCAACCTCTACAAGCCCGGCGAGACGGTGCAGATGACCGCCGTCGGCTGGTTCCTGGTGAACGGCGCGCTGCGCCGCGGCGTCGCGCCGTCGTACACCGTCGTGCTCGAGAAGCCGAACGGCGACAAGACGGAGCTCGGCCGCCGCTCGCTCG
>JASLGJ010000558.1 GCA_030150085.1 Candidatus Elarobacter sp.
GCCTCGGCGACCTGCTGCGGCGTGCGGCCGCTCTCGGCCAGCGCCGCGCCCAGTACCCGGGCCACCCCCAGCTCGCGCGCGGGGAGCGCGTCGACCAGCCGGTTGGGCAGCGGCACGCCCTCCCCGTCGACCCCGTCCACCCCGCACAGGCGCGCGACGGCGCGCTCGACGCTGACCGTCGAGTGGCGGGCGATGAAGTCGGCGATCGGGTCGACGATCGCGCCGGCGAGCCGCCGCGCGCGGGCGACGGCCTCGTGATCGATGCGCAGTTCCATGGCCGACCCGAACGATTCCGGCTCGGACCTGCCGCTTCCGCCAGCCATTCGTTCGGCGGAGAGCTCCCGGCCGCCGCACGCGGTCGAATCGGCGCCGGAGAGCAGCTTGCCGCATCGCTTGTAATGATATACAATCCAAGCTCTAACGAGAGCCTGCTCTGCTCGCAAGCCTGAGAGATGAACGCTCATGGCCGTAACGCCTCGTGCCACGATGCACCACGTACCGAACCGAACGGACGGGAACTGGCAGCGCGATTACTCCTCGCTGTCCATCTACGATCTGCTGCTCGCGCGCGAGGCGCGGCATGCGCAGCTGGCCAGGAACCCGAACGTCATCGGCACGGCGATCGGCCGGTACTTGATTCGCGCGGGTGAGGAACACGTCCACGTGGGGCGCGAAGCGGATATCGCTCGAATCGACGCCGCTCGTGCGGCCGGCAAGGCCCGCACGGCCGCGAACTCGCGGGTCGCGCGTGATTCGTGGCCGTGCGTCCTGGTGCTCGTTCGAAAGATGCTCGCGCCCGACGACGTGCCACCCGATCAGTACATCGATCCGTTCATCGTCGTCGAGACGGATCGCCCGCCGCGCGTCGTGGTGGCCCCGGTTTGCGTCGTGGAAGCGCCCATGGTTCCGTTCGCGGCGCGCGGCTTCGACGTCCAGACGATGCCGCCGTCACCGGTCGGAGGCGGGTACCCGATCTTCACCGACGTCCAAGGCCGGCGCCATACCGGTACGGTCGGGTGCATCGTCACCGACGGTAGAACCCGCTATGCCTTGACGAATCGGCACGTGGCCGGAGCCCCCGGGACGGAAGTGTTTCCGTCGCTATCGTTTCGCAGCACGCGCTTGGGCCAAACCGCGGAATCGGTCGGGCGGCTGCCGTTCAACGACGTTTGGCCTTTGCTGCCTCCCTCCCGCTCGAGCTCGCCTGTCGACGCGGCGCTCGTCGAGCTCGACGACGTCGACGACGTGACGGCTAAACTGTACCGCCCCCGGCACGGCGTACCGAACGGCGCGCTGCTGGGCCCGATCCTCAACACCGATGAGTTCGCTCTGGATTTGGACTGGATCGGTCGCGGGCTCAATGCCTTCGGGGCCGTGTCGGGCACGATGGCGGGTACTATCCTCGGCTTCCTCTACCGCTACGTCGACGAAGGCGGGACGGACTACACGTGCGACGTGCTGATCGCCTCGGACGACGGCGGGGCGACGATGCACCCGGGCGACTCGGGAACGCTGTGGACGTATGTGGACCGCGAGGCACGGCAGCGCCCCTTCGCGCTCCAGTGGGGCGGCGAGCACCACCGCTGGGACTATGGCGCAAAGCTCCAGACGTTCGCCTTGGCGACCTTCATCAGCAACGCGACGCGCGCGCTGCAGGTTCGCATCGAAGCCGACCTCAACGTGGAAGGCCCGGAGTATTGGGGAAAGACGGGGCATTTCATCATCGGCGACTTGAGCCCGGACTTCATCCGCGACGGCGAGCTGCGGGCATTCTTCCAAGCGAACCGCGAGCTCCTCTCGAACAATCCGCAGGACCCCTGGAAGATCGTGCATCCCGCGGAGTTCGTCGGTCTGGCGGACGTGCCGGACCTCGTATGGCGCAACACGCGCATGAAATACGAGGGACCCAACCACTACATCGATCTCGATCTCACCGGCTACGACAAGCACAAGGACGATACCGTGGGCGGGCTCTTGACGAAACACGACTACGATCCCGCACCGGTTCAAGAGTTGTACGACGACGCAAACAACGACCCTGGCCGCCCCAAGGACAGCCATAAGAAAGACGGCTCGCTCAAGAACTTCGACGGCATGCTGCCTTGGCGAGTAGGCCAGCTCTTCAACGTGATGGTCAAAGCCGTTTCGAGCGGCGATCTCGAGCTGTATTTCGTCGCGGCGGGCACCTGCGCTCACTACGTCGGCGACGGCTGCCAAAGCCTCCACGGGGCGAAATGGACCAATGGGCGTCCCGGAGAGCCTCCCGGCGCGCACAGCGCATACGAAGACGACATGCTCGACGACAACGATGGTTTCGACGAGGCCTTGCGGGCCTACGTGAAGGCGCACCTTCCCAAGCGCCGCGCGCCGGCGGCGGTCGGAACCGGCCGCGATGCGGCCAAGGCGCTGCACGAGCTGCTCGCAGCGACGCAGGAGCTGCTGCCGCCGAGCGAGATTCTCGACCTCTACCAGCACCTTCTCGCGAAGCACACGAAACCCAACGGAACCCGGGACAAGATCGGGATCGCGCAAGGGCTCTGGGACACGCTGGGCGCGCGCACGCTTCAGGTCATGTTCGCCGGCTGCGACACGCTGGCGACGCTTTGGGAGCAGGCCTGGCGCGCGGGAGCGGCCGCCCCGGGAGCCACGGTTCCCGTTCTGGCGGCCAACGGAAACGCAACGGTCATGAGCCCCGCCCGGCTGGCGGGCCTCGTCCGCCAGTCGCAGACGTGTCCTTCGTACGGGTTGCAGAAGATGATCGCCGATCACACGATCTGGGAATAGCGGTGCGCGCGCCACCACTCCAGCGTGCGGGCCAGGCCGGTGCGCAGCGGCACGCGCGGCTCCCAGCCCAGCAGGCCGCGGGCGCGCGCGATGTCGGGCTTGCGCCGGGTGGGATCGTCGGGCGGGAGCGGGCGGGTCTCGACCCGCAGCGGCACCCCGGCCAGCTCGGCCACGATGTCCGCGAAGGCGCGGATCGTGGTCTCCTCGGGGTTGCCCAGGTTGACGACCGCGCCGCGCGCGCCGTCGTGCGCGGCCAGGCGCACGATCCCCTCGACCAGGTCGTCGACGTAGGTGAACGAGCGCGTCTGCGCGCCGTCGCCGTAGATCGTCAGCGGCTGGCCCGCCAGCGCTTGGCCGAGCAGGTTGGGCACCACCCGCCCGTCGTTCGCGGCCAGGCGCGGGCCGTAGGTGTTGAAGATGCGCACCGTGCGCGCGTCCAGCGCCGGGCGCAGGCGCAGCCGCGTGCTGACCAGCGCCTCGCCGAAGCGCTTGGCCTCGTCGTAGCAGGCCCGCGGCCCGACCGGGTTGACGTTGCCCCAGTACGACTCGACCTGCGGGTGGACCAGCGGGTCGCCGTAGACTTCCGACGTGGAGGCGTACACCAGGCGCGCGCCGCGGCGCTCGGCCAGCTCGCAGGCGTGCTCGGTGCCGCGGCTGTTGACCGCCAGCGTCTCGAGCGCCAGGCGGGCGTAGTCGACCGGGCTGGCCGGCGAGGCGAAGTGCAGCACCAGATCGAGCGCGCCGTCGACCGGGATCCCGGCGCTGACGTCGGCGCGCACGAACGCGAAGCCCGGCTGCGTTCGCGCGTCCGCGAGGTTGGCGAGCGAGCCGGTGCAGAGGTCGTCGACCGCGACCACCTCGTGCCCGTCGCGCAGGTAGCGGTCGACCAGGTGCGAGCCGACGAAGCCCGCCCCGCCGGTCACGACCACGCGCACGCTACGCCACGTCGCTCCCGCCGGCCCGGCGGTCGAGCGCCGCGAGCTGCGCGGCGCGCCCGATCCCGGCGTAGTGGAAGCCCGCTCGCGTGAAGCGGGCCGGCTCGTAGAAGTTGCGCGCGTCGACCACGATCCGCCGCCGCATGGTCGCGCGCAGGCGCGCCAGGTCGAGCTCGCGGTAGGCGTTCCACTCGGTCGCCAGCACCAGCGCGTCGGCGCCCAGCGCGACCGCGTGGTGGTCGCCGGGCGGCGCGTAGCTCACCCGCTCGCCCAGCAGCGCGCGGGCGTTCTCGGTCGCCACCGGGTCGTGCACGCACACCTGCGCGCCGGCCGCGAGCAGGGCCTCGATCAGGGCCAGCGCGGGCGAGGCGCGCACGTCGTCGGTCTGGGGCTTGAAGGCCAGCCCCAGCACGCCGACCCGCTTGCGCGCCAAGCCGTCGAGCAGGTAGGCGATGCGCGCGCACAGGCGCTCGATCTGGCGCGCGTTGACCGCCAGCACCGCGTCGAGCAGGGTCGGCTCGACCGCCGCGTCCTCGGCGATGCGGCGCAGCGCGGCGACGTCCTTGGGCAGGCACGAGCCGCCGAAGCCCAGCCCCGCGCCCAGGAACGCGGTGCCGATGCGCTTGTCGGCGCCCGCCCCGGCGACGACCGTCTGCACGTCCGCCCCGACCCGCTCGCAGATCGCCGCGATCTCGTTGGCGAACGAGACCTTGGTCGCGAGAAACGCGTTGGCGGTGTACTTGATCATCTCGGCGGTGTGCACGTCGGTCACGATCAGCGGCGCGTTGAGCGGGGCGTAGAGCTCGCGCAGGAGCGCTGCGGCCTGGGGGTCCTCGCAGCCGATCACGATCCGGTCGGGGGCGAAGAAGTCCGCCACCGCGCTGCCCTCGCGCAGGAACTCGGGGTTCGAGGCGACCACCGCGTCGTGGCGCGCGGTGCGCTGCTCGCGCACGATCGCGGCGACCAGGTCGCCCGTCTCGACCGGCACGGTCGACTTGTTGACGATCACCGTCGGCCCGTCGAGCAGGCGCGCGATCGTGCGCGCCGCGGCGCGCACCGCGCTCAGGTCGGCCCGCCCGTCGGCGGCCGGCGGCGTGCCGACCGCGACGAACACCGCGCCCATTCCGGCCACCGCTTCGGCCGGGTCGTCCGCGAAGCGCAGCCGCCCCGCGCGCACGCCGCGCTCGACCAGCTCCAGCAGGCCCGGCTCGTGGATCGGCAGCGCGCCCGCGCGCAGCGTCGCGAGCTTGGCCGCGTCGACGTCGTGCAGCACGACGCCGCGGCCCAGCTCGGCGAAGCACGCCGCGGTCACCAAACCGACGTAGCCCGCGCCGAAGACGCCGATCCCCGTTCGCTCACCGCTCAGCATGGCGCTCGTGTTCCCCCCGGGCGGGCGAGCGAATCGAGCGGGCGGGCGGGCGAATGAGAGCTTGCCGCGGGCGCGAACCAGTCCGGGTGATGGACGGCGGCGCGGCGCGGATCATGCTGGCCTGCTCGATGAAGAGCGGCTCGACCTACGTGGCGCAGGTGCTGGCGCGCTACCTGCGCAGCGAAGCCGGCAACGCCGACCTCGACCTCTACTGGCCGGCCGAGCAGAACCTCTCGCGCGAGATCCTGGCCGCGCTGGGCGGACGCTCGTTCGTGCTCCAGATGCACCTCCGCCCGCACCCGCCCAACCTGGCGCTGCTGCGCGAGCACGGGATCGCGCTGCTGCTGCAGTGGCGCAACCTGGGCGACACGCTGGCCTCGTTCGACGACCACGTGCGCATCTTCAGCGAGTTCCAGCCGGTCTGCTACATGCACGACCGCGCGGCGTACCTGGCGCTGGACGAGCAGGACCGCTACGCCTTCCTGATCCGCAACGCGCTGCCGTGGTACCTCGGCTTCTATCTGGCCTGGCGCCGCCTGCACGCGCGCTTCGGCGCGTACGAGCGGATGGTGGCCGACCCGCCGGCCTTCTTCCGCGAAGCGCTGGCCGAGCTGAACGTGCCGCTGGACGAGGCCCGCCTGGCCGCCGCGCTCGCGCCGCGCGGCGCGACCGACCGTTTGAACGTGGGCCGGGTCGGGCGCTCCGCCGAGCGCTTCTCGGACGAGACGAAGCGCCTCTTGGAGCGCACCGTGCTGGAGTACGTGCCGGCCGACGAGCTCGACGTGCTGCTCTGGGAGCTGCCCTGGGACGTGCCCGCGCTCGCGCCGCGCTCGGCGCACGACGGCGCGGTGGTCGGCGTGGCGGGCGACGACCGGCGCTACTTCGTCTCGCGCGGGGTGCGGCGCTGGATCTCCTCGCCGGCCTGGATCGCCTCGCGCTGGAAGCTGCGCGACCGGCCCCAGCGCATCATCGCGCAAGCCGAGCTGGACGCGCTGCGCGACGGCGGCGTGCTGTTCTAGGCGCCGCGCCGCGCGCTCAGGCCGAGTCGCGCTCGACCGCCGCCAGCAGCG
>JASLGJ010000324.1 GCA_030150085.1 Candidatus Elarobacter sp.
GCAGAACACCGCCTCGCCCGACTTCCAGCCCGCCAACGTCACCTGGACCTTCTTCTCGCCGCTCGAGCAGCCGATCAAGGACAAGCGCGAGCGCCGCGCCCGGCTCGCGGCGCGGGCGCTGGCGAAGATCGACGCGTTCGCCACCGCCGTCGCGCCGCGCGAGCACGCCCTCGCTTAGCCGAGCGGCGGCGCCGCTGCAACCTCGCCGTTCCGGCGCGAGTAGCTAGTCCAGATGCGAATTCGTTCGACGACGATCTGCGCGGTCCGCAAGGACGGCCGGATCGCGATGGCCGGCGACGGGCAAGTGACCGTCGACAAGACGGTGATGAAGCACGGCGCGCGCAAGGTGCGCACGATCGCCGGCGGCAAGGTGCTGGCCGGCTTCGCGGGCAGCGCGGCCGACGGGATCACCTTGCTCGAGAAGTTCGAGGGCAAGATGAGCGCCTACAAGGACAACGTGCTGCGGGCCGCGGTCGAGCTGGCCAAGGACTGGCGCCAGGACCGCGCGCTGCGGCGCCTCGAGGCGCTGCTGATCGTCGGCACGCCCGAGCACCTGTTCGTGCTCTCGGGCACCGGCGACGTGATCGAGCCCGACGAGGGCGTCGCGGCGATCGGCAGCGGCGGCCCCTACGCCCAGGCCGCGGCGATGGCGCTGCTCGGCCACTCCCCGCTCTCGGCCGAGGAGATCGCGCGCGAGGCGCTGCGCATCGCCGGCCGGATCGACATCTACACCAACGACAACGTCGAAGTGCTGGTGCTCTGATGGCGCTCCGCCCTAGGCTGCGCGCCCCCCACGCAAAGCGTGGGGGCCCCCGTCCGACCTCGCAACAACGCTGTAGCCTCTTCACGATTCCGCTGCGCTCGGTCCATCACCATGCCTGCTAACCCCCAGGAACTGACGCCGCGCGAGATCGTCGCCGAGCTCGACCGCTACATCGTCGGGCAGGCCGACGCCAAGCGCGCGGTCGCGGTCGGGATGCGCAACCGCTACCGCCGCGAGCGCCTGCCCGAGGCGGTGCGCAAGGAGATCTCGCCCAAGAACATCCTCATGATCGGCCCGACCGGGGTCGGCAAGACCGAGATCGCGCGCCGCCTGGCGCTGCTGGCCGGCGCGCCGTTCGTCAAGGTCGAGGCCACCAAGTACACCGAGGTGGGCTACGTCGGGCGCGACGTCGAGTCGATGGTGCGCGACCTGGCCGAGGCCGCGGTGCGGATGGTGAGCGACGAGCGCAAGGCCGAGGTGAAGGAAGCCGCCGACGCGGCCGCGGTCGAGCGCGTGATCGACCTGCTGCACCCCGAGACGCGCGCGCCCGAGCCGCAGCAGCCCAACCCGTTCGCGGCCTCGCTGGGCTCGATCTTCGGCAACGCGTTCTCCCAGCAGCCGCAACCGCCGCCGCAGAGCGGCGCCCGCCCGCTGCCCGACGACGAGGCGCGCCGGGTGCGCGACACCGCCCGCGCGGACGTGGGGCGCGGCTTCTACGACGTGCGGATCGTCGAGATCGAGGTCGAGGAGGCGGCCCAGCTGCCGATCGGGATGCTGGGCGGCGGCGAGCCCGGCGGGATGGGCGGCCTGGGCGGCGGCGACATGAGCGAGATGCTGGGCGGCCTGCTGCCCAAGAAGCGCGTGCGCAAGAAGGTCACCGTGGCCGAGGCGCGCCGCATCTTCGCCCAGCAGGAAGCCGACAAGCTGGTCGACGCCGACGCGGTCAAGCGCGAGGCGCTGCGGCGCGCGGCCGAGCACGGCATCGTGTTCATCGACGAGATCGACAAGGTCGCCGGGAGCGGCGGCCAGCGCGGCGGCCCGGACGTCTCGCGCGAGGGCGTGCAGCGCGACATCCTGCCGATCGTCGAGGGCAGCACGGTCCAGACCAAGCACGGTCCGCTCTCGACCGACCACGTGCTGTTCATCGCGGCGGGCGCGTTCCACGTCGCCAAGCCGTCCGACCTGATCCCCGAGCTGCAGGGACGCTTCCCGGTTCGGGTCGAGCTCACGTCGCTCTCCGCGGCCGACTTCGAGATCATCCTGACCCAGCCCGAGAACGCGCTGATCGGCCAGTACAAGGCCCTGCTCGGCGCGGACGGGGTCGAGCTGGAGGTCACCCCCGACGCGATCTCCGAGATCGCCCGGCTCGCCACGCGGGTGAACGAGGAGACCGAGAACATCGGCGCGCGCCGCCTGCACACCGTGCTCGAGCGGGTGCTCGACGAGATCGCCTTCCGGGCTCCCGAGGAGGGCGGCAAGGTGACGATCGACGGTGCCTACGTGCGCGAGCGGCTGGACTCCGTCGCCGGCAACGCCGACCTTTCCAGCTACATTCTCTAACGGCGCTCCGCCCTGGGCTGCGCGCCCCCTCACGCGTTGCGTGGGCCCCCCGGTCCGACCTCGCAACGGCGTTGCGGTACGCGGAGGATCCCGCTGCGCTCGGTCCCATCACCAGGGTGCCGTTAGCCGCCTTTCAGCGACGAGGCGATCAGGAAGGCCGCACCGAGCGCGTTGCTGAGGGCGTGCAGCGCCACCGCCACGCTCAGGTTGGCGGTGCGCGCGTAGAGCAGCGCGTTGACGAAGCCCAGCGCGGCCAGCGCGGGGAAGAGCACCGGGTCGCCGTGGGCCAAGCCGAACAGCAGCGCGCTGACCAGCGCCCCGAGCAGGACGCCGATCCGCGGCGCGAGCGCGCCGAACAGCAGCCCGCGGAAGACCATCTCCTCGACCAGCGGCCCGAGCGCGACCAGCACCAGCACGTTCAAGCCGACGTCGAGCGCGGTCAGCGCCGGCGCGCTGGTCTGCACGCTGAAGTGCTCGAAGCCGGCCTGAACGTGCTTGGACTGGTTGGTCAGCGCGAGCTGGAGCGCGGTGCCGACCCGCACCGCGACCAGCGCCAGCACGCCCAGCAGCAGCGCCCGGACGTCGCGCGCGCGCAAGGGGCGGAACGGCCGCGCGACGCGGCGCCGCAGGCGGTGCCATGCGAAGGGCGCCATCGCGGCGTAGAAGACGGCGCCCATCGCGGTCAGCGCGAGCCCGCCCGGCACGAACTGCGGCGGGTGGCCGGTCGCCAGGGTGAGCGCGAGGGCCAGGACGGCCGCGCCCACCGTCAGCACGGCCACGCCGATCGCCGCCGCTCCCAGCGCCGAGAGGATGCCGTCCCAGAACGGAACCGCGATGCGGTCGAGCGCGTCGCTGCGGGTGAGCGTCACCGCGGGCGCTTCCACGCCCGCCGCGCGCGGGCCCGCGGGGTGCCGCGGTGCAGCCGACGGACGAGCGCGCTAGGAAGATCCGAGCGCGGCTCGCATGATCTCTCTCCATGCCGCCGCCTTCCTCGGCGGGGCACTCGAGGAGCATCATCATGAAGGACTCATCCGTTTCCCGCGGGCTCGTGCTCAAGCGCTTGGCCGCCATCCCCTTCGCGGCGCTGGGCGTCGCGGCGACCCTCTCGCCGGCCCAAGCGGCCGACAACAAGAAGCAGTTCAAGTACCAGGACAAGCCCGGGCCCAAGGGCGCTAAGTGCGCCGGCTGCCGCTTCTTCAAGAAGCCCAACGGCTGCTCGATCGTGACCGGCAAGATCAGTCCCAACGGCTGGTGCATCGCGTACGCGGCCGGCCCGAACAAGTAAGCGCCACTCGGTCTGGTGAACGGGCCGCCCGCGGGCGGCCCGTTCCGTTTCCGGCCCCCGACCGGGGTTGCAGCGATCCGGGGCCCGAAGCGGTTATACTGGGAGCACTGCCATGCCGTACATCCGCGAAATCATCACCGACGGGCACCCCACCTTGCGCAAGGTCGCGAAGAAGGTCGACCCGGCCGAGATCGCCGACCCGATGTTCCAGCAGCTCATCGACGACATGTTCGAGACGATGTACGACGCGCCGGGGATCGGCTTGGCCGCCAACCAGATCGGCGTCTCCAAGCGCGTGTTCACCGTCGACCTGCAGGACGAGGACGAGGCGCACGGCCCGCTGGTGGTCATCAACCCCAAGCTCACCCTCACCGAGGGCGAGAAGGAGTCGGTCGAGGGCTGCCTCTCGGTGCCCGGCATGGTCGGCGACGTGACCCGCTTCGAGCGCGTGGTCTGCACCGGCCTGGACCGCCACGGCAAGAAGCTCAGCCTCGACGCGACCGGCCTGTTCGCGCGCTGCCTGCAGCACGAGCTCGACCACCTCGACGGCGTGCTCTACACCGACAAGGCCAAGAACGTGCGCCCGGCCCAGACCGAAGAAGAAGTCGCGGAGGCCGAAGCGGTCGCCGCGGGCACTCGCTGAAGCTCGTCGTCTTCGGGACGAGCGAGTTCGCCGTCCCGGTGCTCGCAGCGGCCGCCGCCGCGCACGAGGTCGTCGCGGTCGTCACCCAGCCGGACCGCCCGGCCGGGCGCGGGCACAAGCTGGTCGCCGCCCCGCTCAAGCGCGCGGCGCAGGCGCGCGGGCTGCGCGTGCTGACGCCCGAGAAGCTCAAGCCGTTCGTCGACGAGGCGCGCGCGCTCGGCGCGGACGCGTTCGTCGTCGCGTCGTACGGCAAGATCGTGCCGCAAGCGCTGCTCGACCTGGTGCCGGTCGCGTTCAACGTCCACCCCAGCCT
>JASLGJ010000327.1 GCA_030150085.1 Candidatus Elarobacter sp.
GCCGCACCTCGCCCGCGACCGGGGCCGGCGGCACGCGCAGCGCCGTCACCACGCCGGGCCGGGGCGGGAGCAGGAACCGCACGCCGGCGAACCGCCGGCGGGTCGCGCTCAGCAGCTCGCCCAGCGGCAGCCCGGCATGGAGCCGCACGATGGCCTCGATCAAGTCGATCCCGCGCGCGCGCTCGACCAGTTCCACGATCATGTCGCCGCCGGTGCGCGGGTTCACCTCGATCACGCGCACCCGCTCGCCGTCGAGCTTGAACTCGACGTGCGCCAGCGTGTTGCGCAAGCCCACGTGCTGCAGCAGCCGGTCGAGCGCGCGTTCGATCGCGGCCTCGGTCCGCTCGTCGAACGGTGCCGGGAACACGTGCCCGACCTCGACGCAGAACGGCGGCGCCGTCACCAGCTTGCGGGTCGCGCCGGCCATCCGCCAGCGCGCCGCGGCGGGATCGTAGGCCATCTCGGCGCTGTACTCCGGTCCCGGGATCAGCGCTTCGACCAGGATGCCGCGGGTCGAGCGGTACCCGCGCACGTTGGCCGCGCCCAGCGCTTCGCCCAGCGCCTGGACGGCGGCGCCGAACTCGGCCTCGCCGGTGCAGACCCGCACGCCGAAGCTGCCCGACTCGTCGACCGGTTTCACCACGCACGGGTAGCCCACGGCGGACGTCTCCGGCGGGTCGCGGTCCAAGTCGTGCACGCTGTAGGGCAGATCGAACTCGCTGCCCGCGAGCGCGCGGCGCAGGCGGTCCTTGAAGCGCGTGTTGACCAGGCCGTGAGCGACGTTCGGATCGCCCGTCCCGGCGAAGCGCGCGAGCACCGCCGACGGCAGCAGCCGGTAGTCGTCGAAGCCGACGACGCCGCCGACGCGGCGTTCGAGCGAGGTGCGCAGCAGCTTGGCGATGTCGAACGTGTCGACCGTGACGACCTCGTCCACGTGCGGGCGCGGATCGATCACCGTGCTCCCGTAGTCGTCCGGGCTGCGGGCCAGCAGCACCGGCCGAAAGCCGAGCCGGCGCGCGCACTGCGCGGCCAGCGCGCCGTAGCCGAAGACCCCGCTCTCGACGATGAGGTAGTCGCGCGCGCTCATCGCTGCGCGGGAGCGCGGCGGGGGCGCTCGGCGGTCAGCAGCAGGGCCGGCGGAACCAGCGCGACCCCGGCGGCGAGCGCCAGCAGGACGATCGTCTGGGGGTGGAAGCGCCCGGCCAGCGCCGCGACCAGCAGGCCGGACAGCGGCAGCGGGATCAAGACGAAGCTGTTCATGACCGACACGATCTTGCCGATGTGTTCGATTGGAGTGTGCTTGAGCCTTTCGGTGCGCGCGTGGACGACGAAGATCGACTGCGCGACCATGAACAGCACGAAGCCGGCGCAGAACACGGCCACGCTCCCGGTCACGCCGAGCGCCAGGGCGAACGCCACCATGCCGACGCCCGACCAGATCGCCAGCGCCTGCAGCCGGGCGTGCTTGAGCACGAACGACAGCCCGATCAAGGCCAGCGCCGCGAACCCGTTGGCGGCGGCGTTGAGAAACCCGACGGTCAGCGCCGTCTGGCCGAACGAGCTCAGCATGACGGCCGGGATCAGGGCCATGATCGTGCCCTCGACCAGGTTGATGATCGCGGTGAAGGTCATCAGCCGCAGCAGGATCGGGACCGTCTTCAGCAGCGCCACGACCTCGCGCAGGTCGGCGGTCGAGACCAGCGGGCGCTTCACCCCCGTGCCCGCGCGCAGCGGGATGCGGAAGATCAGGATGCCGCAGACGCTGGCGACCAGGCACAGGCTGCCGACCGCCGTCGCCGCGAGGAAGCCGTAGCCGGCCAGCAGGATGCCGGCCAAACCCGGGCCGGCGATCAGCGCGACGCTGTCCGTGGCCTGGATGCGCGCTTGCACCTTCCCGCCCCGGGCCGCGCCGAAGAGCACGCTCATGCACCCTTCGAGCAGCACGTACGAGTAGCTGTTCATCACCGAGAAGACCGCCCCGATGAGGATCACCGCGACCAGCGGCACCGAGCACGCCAGCACGACCAGCAGGCAGAGCCGCAGGCCTTCGAGCCACAAGAGCTGGCGGCGCAGCGGCAGCCGGTCGGCCAGCGCACCCAGAAAGGGCAGCAGCATGACGCGCGGCGCCCACTCCAGCGCGTAGGCCAGACCCGAGTACGCCGCGCTCCCGGTCCGGGCGAACACGTAGACGGGCAGCGCGAAGCGGATCAGGCTGTCGCCGGTGAGCGAGAGGAACCGGATCGCGATCAGGTTCGCGAACAGCGAACCGGAGGCCGGCCGCTCCGCCGCCGGTTCTTCCCGGGCGGCCAACTAGGCGTCGGTTTCGACGAGCTTGAGCCCGAGCACCGCCTCGACTTCCGCGCGCAGCGCCTCGGTCGCCGCGACGGCGTGCGCGTAGTCCTCGGCGGCCACCCGCAGCACGCCGTACACGTCGAAGTTGCCGTCCATGCCGTGCAGCGCCTGGCCGGCCTTGATGCCGCACGAGCCGTTGGTGATGCGCCGCCGGAACGGCTCGAACCAGTCGGCGGGCAGGTCGGCCCGCACCGTGCTGTCCGCGAGCGCCGTGATGAACGTGTGGCTGGCCGCGCGGTGGCAGGGCAGCTGCTTGGCGCCGATCGGTTCGCCGGCATGGATGCGCGCCAGCAGTTCGAACAGGTCGACGTCGGTTGCCGTGCGGATCAGGTCGGGAATCCCGCCCCCGGCGACGCGCGGGTTCAGCTCGACCAAGCGCGGTCCCGCGGCCGTTTGGACGAACTCGACGTGGAAGATGCCCAGCCGCAGGCCGATCGCCTCGGCGATGCGGATCGCGTACGCCGCCGCCTCGTCGCACTGCCGCGGGGTGAGGTCGCTGGGGACCGTCGAGCCCATTTCCAGGACGGGGTTGTGCCGGCCGGTCTTGCGCCGCACGATCGCGAAGGGCGCCCACTGGCCCTGCTCGTCCGAGCCCAGCTCCATCGAGTAGAGCGGGCCCTGGGCGAGCTCCTCGACCGCGTACTCGTGCGGGATCTCGCTCTTGAAGTTTTCCCGCAGCGCGGCGTGCTGCTGTTCGAAGCTCGCCATGTGCGCGATCGTCTCGGCGTCGTCGTGCACGATGCGGGTCATCATCTTGCCCGACCCGATGATGGGCTTGACGATCGCCGGGTAGCCGACGTGGCGCAGCGCCTCGAGCGCCTCGCCGAGCGAGCGCACCAGCCGGTGGCGCACGTTGGGGATCCCGTGCTCGTCCATGAGCTCGCGGCAGCGGTTCTTGTCGCGCGCGTTGAGCATGCCGGCGGCGCTCGTGGCGCGCAGCCCGAGCCGGTCCGCGGCGAGCGCGGCGGGCAGCGTGCACAGGTGCCACGCGCTGAGCACGCCGTCGACCGGCCCTTCGCGCACGAGCGCCTCGAGCGCGGCCTGGACCGAATCGGCGCTCTGGGTGTCCTCGATGCGCACGACCGCGTCGACCAGCTCGGGCGCGGCCGCCCGGTCGGTCTCGCTCAAGAGCCAGTCGAACTTGGCGGACGACAGCAGCGTCACGCGGTAGCCCAGACGCTTGGCCGCGGCCAAGTCCTGGAGCCCGGGACGCGCCGATTCCACGAAGACCAGATGGGGCGTCATTGGTAGACGAACTCGCAGCCCGCGACGTAGCTCGCGAGCGCGTCCTCGACGCCGCGCTCGTCGCCGCCCTCGACGACCGCGAAGCCGAGTCGATCGAGGCTCGAGCTGGCCGCCTGCACGGTGCGCGGCACGCCCGTCAGCCAGCGCCGCACCTCGCCCGCCACGGGCGCGGGCGGGCGGAGCGCGCTCACGGTGCCCGGGCGCGGCGGAAACAGGAAGCGCACCGCGGCCACCCGCCGGCGCGTCGGCTCCAGCAGGCCGTCCAGCGCCAGACCGGCGTGCAGCCGCACCATCACCTCGATCAGGTCGATCCCGCGCGCGCAGCGCACCAGTTCGACGATCATGTCGCCGCCGGGCCGGGGGTTGACCTCGATCACCCGCACCCGCTCGCCGTCGAGCTTGAACTCGACGTGGGCGATCGTGCCGCGCAGCCCAAGCAGTCCCAGCAGCCGGTCGAGCGCGCTTTCGACCGCCTCCGCGAGCCCCGCGCCGAGCAGGGCCGGAAAGACGTGCCCGACCTCGACGCAGAACGGCGGCGGGGTGACCAGCTTGCGCGTCACGCCGACCAGCCGCCAGCGCCGCGCGGCGGGATCGTAGGCGACCTCGGCGCTGTACTCCGGACCCGGCACGAGCGCTTCGACCAGGACCGTGCGGGCGGAGTGGTAGCCGCGCCCGTTCGGCCCTTGCAGCAGCTCGCTCAGGAGCCGGATCGCCGCGCCGAACTCGGCCTCGTCGGCGCAGATGCGCACGCCGAAGCTGCCCGACTCGTCGACCGGCTTGACCACGCAGGGGTAGCCGACCGCCGACGAGCGGGGCAGCTCGCGGGCCAGATCGTGCGCGCGGTGCGGCAGGTCGAACTCGGTCCCGGCCAGCAGGGCGCGCATGCGGTCCTTGAAGCGGACGTTGACCATCCCCTCGGCCAAGCCGGGCTCGCCCGTTCCGGCGAAGCGCGCCGCCACCGCCGCCGGGACGAGCCGGAACTCGTCGAACCCGAGCACGCCCGCGGGGCGGCGCTCCAGCGCGATCCGCAGCAGCTTGGCGACGTCGAAGGTGTCGACCGTCAGCACCTCGTCGACGTGCGGGCGCGGATCGAGCACCGCGCCGGCGTACTCGGCGGGGTTGCGCGCCAGCAGCACCGGGCGGTATCCCAGCCGGCGCGCGTGCTGCGCGGCGAGCGCGCCGACCCCGAAGAACCCGCTCTCGACGATCAGGTAGTCGCGCGCGCTCATCAAATCGCGACGTCGGTCTCGATGAGCTTGACCTGCAGCGCCGCTTCGACGTCGGCGCGCAGGGTCTCGGTCGCGCGCACGGCCTGGGCGTAGTCGTCGGCGGCGACGCGCAGCACCCCGTACAGGTTGAGGTTGCTGTCCATCTTCTTGAGCGCCTGGCCGGGCTTGATGTCGCAGTGGCCGTTGGTGATCCGCTTGCGGAACGGCTCGAACCAGTCGGCGGGCAGGTCGGCGCGCACCGTCGCGTCCTCGAGCGCGGCGACGAAGGTGTGGCTGGCCGCGCTGCGGCAGACCAGCGGCCGGGGATCGATCCGCTCGCCGAGGTTGATGCGCACGAGCAGCTCGAACAAGTCGGTGCCGGTCGCGGTGCGCACCAGGTCGGGGATCGGCCCCCCGGCGATGCGCGGGTTCACCTCGACCAGGCGCGGGCCTTCGCGCGTGTAGATGAACTCGATGTGGAAGATGCCGGTCCGCAGCCCGAGCGCCCGCCCGAGGCGGATCATGTAGTCGGAGGCCGCGGCGTACTGCTCGTCGCTCAGCCCGCTGGGCACCGTCGAGCCCATCTCGATGACCGGATTGTGCTTGGCCAGCTTGCGCCGCACGATCACCAGCGGCGACCACGTGCCGTGGTCGTCGCTGGCCAGCTCCATCGAGTACAGCGGGCCCTGGGCCAGCTCCTCGACCAGGTACTCGTGCGGAATCTCCTTGCGGAACGCGTCGTTGACCGCGGCGTGCTGCGCCTCGATGGTGGCGAAGTGGGCCACGACCTGGGCTTCGTTCTCGACCAGCGCGGTGACCAGCTTGGCCCCGCCCCGGCGCGGCTTGACGATCGCCGGGTAGCCGACGTAGCGCAGCGCCGCGAGCGCCTCGTCCAGCGAGCGCACCAGCCGGTGGCGCACGTTGGGGATGCCGTGCTCGTCCATCAGCTCGCGGCAGCGCTGCTTGTCGCGCGCGTTGGCGATGCCCGCCGAGCTGGAGCCGCGCAGCCCGAGCCGCTCGGCGGCCAGCGCCGCCGGCAGCGCGGCGAGCTGCCAGACCGTCAGCACCGCCTCGACCGGCGGCCCCTTGCGCACGACCGCCTCGACCGCGGCCAGGACCTGGTCGGGCTCCTGGGTGCTGTCGATCCAGATCAGCTCGTCGACGTGCTCCTTGGCCGCCGCGCGGTCGCCGTCCCCGACCAGCCAGTCGAAGAGGGACGAGGTCAGCAGCGTCACCCGGTGCCCCAGGCGCTTGGCCGCTGCCAGGGCCTGGATCCCCGGCCGCGACGTCTCCACGAAGACGAGGTGGGCCATCAGGCGGCGATCTTCCGCAGCTCCGCGAGCATGTCGTCGCAGACGTCGGCGGCGTAGACCAGGCGGCGGTACATGCCCAGCGTCATCGGCTTCATCGCCGCCGGGTCCTGCACGAGCAGCGGGACGACGACGTTGCGCAGCCAGCCCTCGGCGTGGGTGATGTCGATCGTCGTGTGCAGGCGCAGGTAGAGCATCTCGTCGTCGGCCAGACCGGTCCGCTTCCAGCCCTCGATCTGGTACTCCAGCCGGCCCGGCACCATCAGCTCGGTCGCCAGCAGCATCCCGATCGCCTGGTAGAGCTTGGCCCGGTTGAGGACCGCGTCGAAGTACATGTTGGCCAGGCGCAGCTGCGAGAGGCGGAACACGCCCAGGTCGCCCTTCACGATGTCCGGGTCGATCCCGATCTTCTTCATCATGTGCAGGCGCAGGCTGCGGTGGACCATGCCGGCGTCGCCGCAGCCCATCTCGTCGAAGTAGTTGCTGACCAGCTCCATCTTGAGCGGGCCGTAGACGCCGGGCAGCATCAGCGCGATGATGTCGCCGAAGTAGATGTCGAACGGCGTCTCCTGGAGCTGGAACGCGGTCAGCTGGGCCCGCGTCGCCTCGTCGCGCAAGAACGCGAACAGCGCGTGGTCGACGTTGCCCGCGTGCTCCTGGATGCGCGCGGTGGCCCAGTCGGCGAACTGTTCGACCGGCGGAATCCGTTCCAGCTCGGCGGCGAAGCGGCGCCGGTCGGCCTCGTCCCAGGCGCGCTCGATGAGGTCCCGGATGCGCGCGAAGAACGCTCCGCGCGCGTTGTTGACCGGGCACTCCCAGGGCGGCTCCAGCGTCGCGACGTTGAGCGCGAAGAGGAGCTGGTGGATTTCGGCTTCGGCCCGCTCGTCGCCGCGCCGGAAGGCGCGCTCGGCGAGCTCGGACACGAACGCCTCGTACGAGGCGAGCTCGGCGGCGGAGATGGAATCGATGCGCTCGGTGCGGAGCAGCGCGACGATCTCCGCGCGCGTACACGCCGCGGCGGGGTCGACTACGTACATACAGCGTCCTCTTCGGTGGTGTTGGCTTGGGTGATGAAGGCCAGCATCTCGGTCCCCGAGGGGGCCGCCTCGCGCAGGGCCTGGTGGTAGCCCTCGATGGCGGCCCGGATGCCGGCCGTGACGGCCTCGTTGCGCCGCTCCCAGGCCCGGCGCACCCGGGCCTCGTCGAGCGCGCCGAGCGCGGCGCCGTGCTGGGCGAGAAAGTTGCGCAGCCCGTCCGAGCCGCCGTAGCGCACGTCCGCCTCCGCGCCCGCGTCGGCGGGTACGAGGTGCGAGAACAGGCGCGGGGCGCGCTCGAGCAGGTCGGAGCGGTGGCCGTTGAGCGAGGTGTGGGTGATGACCCCGGTCACCGCTTGGGTCGGCGACTCCATCAGCCCCAGGCAGCGCTCGCACGCGCGGCTGAGCGCGCTCAGCCCGGCGTAGTCGAAGCCCTCCAGGGTCACGCCGTGGAGGTCGCGCAGGGCCATCGTCAGGCCGGCCAGGCTGGGGTGGCCGGCCCGGTTCGCGAAGCCGCCCACCGAGACGTCGACCCCGCTGAAGCCGGCCGCCAGCGCGGCCAGCGCGTTGGCGGTCGCGAGCTCGTAGTCGTCGTGGAAGTGGCCGTACAGGCGCAGCGCGGGGTCGCGCCCGAGCAGCGCCGCGGTCAGCGCGCGGACCCGCTCGGGGGTCGCGACGCCCGAGGTGTCGACGATCCGGATCTGGCGGATGCCCAGCGCCGTCGCCGCCGCGACCATCAGGCCGACGTGCTCGGCCGCGGCCCGGTAGGCGTCGAGCACGGAGAACATCAGGCGCTCCACCGGGCGCAGCTCGGCAGCCCGGCGCAGAGCGCGCCCCAGCGTGTCCAGGCTGGCCCGGCGGCGCTGCGCGCGCC
>JASLGJ010000370.1 GCA_030150085.1 Candidatus Elarobacter sp.
TGGTGTGCAGGAACAGCGCGACGTCGTCGGGCGCGGACGGTTCCAGCTCGCCCGCGAACGGCGCGTCGGTCGCCGACACGCGCCCGGCCGCGTCGGCGGTGACCTCGGCGACCGACGCGCCGTTCGCGGGCGAGCTGGAACCGTCCGCGCCCGACGACGTCGCGCTGTTCCTGCACACCAGCGGCACCACCAGCCGCCCCAAAGGCGTGCCGCTGCGCCACGAGAACCTGTGCGCCTCGGCGCGCAACATCGCGCGCTGGTACCGCCTCGGCGAGGCCGACGTGTCGCTGTGCGTGATGCCGCTGTTCCACATCCACGGCATCGTGTTCTCGACCCTGTCGTTCCTGGGCGTGGGCGCGGCGGTCGTCGTGCCGCCGAAGTTCTCGGCGAGCGCGTTCTGGCCGACCGTCGCGGAGTACGGCGCGACGGTGGTCAGCGCGGTGCCGACGATCTACCGCACGCTGCTGCTGCGCGCGGACGAGGACGGCGCGCCGCGCGCGGGCGAGCACGGCCTGCGCTTCCTGCGCTCGTCCAGCTCGGCGCTGCCCGCGGCGGAGTTCCACAAGCTCGAGGCGCGCTTCGGCGTGCCGGTGATCGAGGCGTACTCGATGACCGAGGCCGCGCACCAGATGTGCGCCAACCCGCTCGACGGCGAGCGCCGCGCGGGCTCGGTCGGGGTCGGCGCGCACGTCGAGGTCGGGATCATGGACGAGGCCGGCAGCCTGCTCCCGCCCGGCGCCGAGGGCGAGGTCGTCGTGAAGGGACGCAACGTCACCCGCGGCTACCACAACAACCCCGCGGCCAACGCCGCCGCCTTCACCGACGGCTGGTTCCGCACCGGCGACCGCGGCAAGCTCGACGAGCGCGGCTACCTGACCCTGGTGGGGCGGATCAAGGAGCTGATCAACCGCGGCGGCGAGAAGATCTCGCCGGTCGAGATCGACGAGGTGCTCGCGCAGCACCCGGGCGTGATCGAGGTGGTGACCTTCGGCCTACCCGACGAGAAGTACGGCGAGGAGGTCGCCGCGGCGGTGATCGTGCGTGACGGCACGAGCGAGCGCGAGCTGCGCGAGCACGTCGCGGCCAAGCTGGCCGCGTTCAAGGTCCCCAAGCGCTTCTTCCTCACCGACGCCATCCCCAAGACCGCCACCGGCAAGGTCCAGCGGCGGATGGTCGCGGCGGCCTTCGCGCCCCAGCCCTAGTCCCACGTTCGTCCCGCCGGCGAAGCCGCCGGGTCCCTAGCCGGCGCGGCGGCTTCGGCCTATCGTGGCGAGGTGAAGGACGAGGAGGACGGCGCCGGTACGCCGTTCGGACCATCCGTACGGTGGGCGCTTTGTGCGCTCGCCGCCGCGGCCATGCTCGCGTCGGCCGCGGCGCTCGCCGCCGGCACGGTCCGGATGCGCGCGTCGTTTCCCGGCCCGGACTGGCCGTTCTCGGCGCTGGTGCCGTTCGCCGACGCGCACCTTCCCGGCGCCGCCGGCTGGTGGCACTACGTCGCCGGCTGGGAGGCACTGTGGAGCGTCGCGCTGGTCGGCACGGTGCTCGCCCTGCGGCGCGTGCCGCGCGCGCAGCGCGGCCGCGTCGCGGCGGGCATCGTCGCGCTCCAGACGGTCCTGCTCGGCTTCGCGCTCGGCGCGCGGCTGCCGTTCAACGGCGGGCAGTACCTCTACGTCGCCTATGCGCAGCTCGTGCAGCAGGGCTACAACCCCTACGACCCGCCCGCGCGCGGCGAGGTCGCCGCGCCGCAGCTGCGGGCGATCGGCACGCTGTGGGGCATCCAGGAAGAAGGCAACACCAGCCCGCCGACGCGGATCGTCATGCGCGACCGCTACGGCCCGGCCTACACGCTCGCCGTCGCCGCGGCGCTGCGGCCCTTCCGCGCCGCCTCGATCGAGACGCAGGCGCGCGTCATCCGCTTCTGGACGGCTCTGGCGGCGCTCGGCTGCAGCGCCCTGCTCTGGCTGCTGCTGCGCGGCTCGCCGTGGTCGTGCGCGGCGCTGGCGGCGTTCGCGCTCAACCCGGTCGTCGTCGTGCAGGCCGCGCTGGGCGGGCACAACGACGCCATCGCGCTCGCGTTCGCGCTCGCCGCGGGCGCCGCGGCGAGCCGGGGCCGGTTCGGCCCGGCGGGCGCCGCCGCCGCGCTCTCGATCGCGACGAAGCTGACCTTCGCGCCGTTCCTGCTGCCGTTCCTGATCGCCGCATGGGCCCTGCGCGGCGCGCGCGGCCTGCTCGCCGCGGCGCTCGCGCTGTCCGCGACGCTGGTCGCGGTCGCGCTGCCGTTCGGCCTGGCTCGCGCCTACGTGCAGGCCGCGCTGGACGCGCGGGCCTACAACTTCTCCTACCTGGTCAGCCTGGCGCAGGCCGCCGCCCGGCACGTTCCCGGGCTGCACCTGCCGCCCGCGCTGTTCGGCACGGCGTACGTGCTGCTGCTCGGCGCGGCCGCGCTCGCGCTGGCGCATGCGGTCGCGCGCCGCACGCGCGCGCCGCTGCCGGAGGCCGCGCTGCTGCTGCTGATCTTCTGCGGCAGCAAGTTCTTGCCGTGGTACGCCGTCGCGCTCGGCCCGCTGGTGCTCGTGCGCGCGCGCTGGGCGCTCGCGCTGTTCCTGGGCCTCTCGCTCGCGGAGCAGGTGTTCGGGAGCAAGGAC
>JASLGJ010000458.1 GCA_030150085.1 Candidatus Elarobacter sp.
TGCGCGCGAACGCGATGGTCGCCGAGGTGATCCCGCACCGCCACCTGATCGCCGACCTCTCCGCGGCGGCGCAGGTTCCGCCGCCCGCGCTGCGCGTGCTCGAATCGCTCGGCGCGCGGCTGGCCGTCGAAGGACGCCGGCTGGTCGTCGTGCTGAACCGCACTTCGGCCGCCGCGGCGCGCCGGACGATGTTCGCCTACCCGGTCGCGGCGACGGTCGCGGAAGCCTACCGCATCCTCGAGCTGCGAGCGCCGTTCGGCGCGGCCGACGCGGCGGCGTAGCGCGGCTTCGCCGACCCGGCCAGGGCGCGGCGAAACGGGCGCCGCGCCGCGTCCGCCGAATCGCCCGGACCTATGAAGAGCCATTCTCCGCGAGCCGTGCGCAAGCCGCTGCTCGCCGTTCTCGCGCTGTCGCTCGCGCTGCTCGGCGCGCCCGGCGCGCCGGCGCGCGCGAGCGACGCGGCCCCGGCGGTGAAGATCCTGTTCGTCGGCAACAGCTTCGTGCACGGCGCGTTCGAGCCGGTGCTCTCGTACAACGCGAAGGCGGTGACGGACGAGAACGCCGGCCTGCCGGCGGACGACCCGCGCGCGGAGAACCGGGGCGGGAAGCCCAGCGGTCCGTGGGGCGGCATCGCGGCGATCTTCAAGCGGTTCACCCAGGAGGCGGGGCTCGATTACGACGTCCACGTCGAGCTCGCCAGCGGGATGCCGCTGCGCTTTCACTACGAGCACGCGCTGAGCGTGATCGCGCAGCCGCAGTGGGACGTCGTCGTGCTGCAGGAGCTGAGCACCGGCCCCGTGCTCGAAACGAAGACCGGCGGCCCGGCCGACTTCGCGCGCTACACCGCGCTGCTCGAGCAGGCGGTCCACCGCGCCAACCCGGCCGCGCGCGTGCTGCTGTACGAGACGTTTCCGCGCGCCGACCTGACCTATCCGCCCGGATCGCCCTACGCCGGGAAGAGCATCGAGGTCATGGGCGACGCGCTGCACGACGCGTACTACCGCGAAGCGCGAACCGAAGGCCGCCTCGCGGGCGTCGCGCCGGTCGGCGACGCCTGGCTGCGCGCGATCCGCGAGGGCGTCGCCGAGCCGAACCCCTACGCGCCCGAGCCCGGCAAGCTCGACCTCTGGAACGTCGACCGCTATCATCCCAGCCCGTGGGGCGCGTATCTCAACGCCTGCGTCTTCTTCGAGCGCTTGACGAACCGCGACGCGCGCACGCTCGGCCCGAACGAGCGCGCCGCCGCGGATCTGGGCATCAGCCCCGCGCAAGCGCAAACGCTGCAGCGCATCGCGCACGAAACGGTCGGCGCGGCCGCCGGCTCGTAACGCGCAGATCGGACATGTCCGCCGCCGTTGGTGGCAGGTGTGACATTTCGCGCCGGTAATGGTACGCCGTGGACGCGGGACGCGGCGTCGTTCGGCGCGCGCGAGGACGCGTCGAATTGGGGTGTGAACTCGACATGGCTCAACTCCGGAAGAGGTCTCTTTCCTTTGCGCTCGTGCTCGCGCTGAGCGCCGCGACCGCGGGCACCGCGTCCGCCGGCGCGGGCGAGTTCGGGCAGACCGCGCGCGTGCAGCTCGGCGACGTCGCCGCGGTCGCCGCGCACGCCGACCGCTTCGTGGTCGACAACGTCCCGCTCGTGCTGACGTCGCACTTGCAGACGGTGCCGTTCGTCGCCGCGCAGCCCGGCAACCCGAACCAGGGCGCGACCTCGATGACGACCGTGCCGTACCGGATGGTGCGCGTCGCGGCGATTCCCTACGGCTTCGGCGCACCGTCCGAGGCCCGCGTCAGCGCCGCGCCCGGCACGTCCGGCGCGATGGCGAGCGCGATCCGCCGCCTGAGCGGCGCGACCCCGTCCGCGCTGACGCCCGCGGTCGGCGCGCGCATCTTCGGGCAGACGGTCTCCGGCACGACCTCGCTGCAGCCCAACCGCGACGACCCGACCCACAGCACGTACGTGGCCAACGCGAGCTTCGTGACCGAGGCCGGCTCGCGGCTGTGGCTGGTCACCATCGCGCAGCAGCTTCCCGGCGGCGCGCAGCGCGACGCGGCGATGCAGACCTTCGTGCGCGACGCGCTCTCCGGGCTGACGCTCGAGAGCGCCGGGCTGGCCCGGCCGACGACCCGGCTGCGCGCGCTCGGACCGCTGCAGGCCAAACACTACCCGGCGGCGGCCGCACCGGCCGGCCGCGAGCTTCGCCCGATGACCTACACCGGCTGGAACGTGGCCAGCCCGCCCGGCTGGTGGAACGGCCAGAACTGCGACTACAGCCACTACTACAACAACACGCCGGCCAGCGTCCCCGCGCCGTTCCTGCTCACCGCCACCTCGAACGTTCCCAACCCCTGGCACGGGCTGCAGGCCTGCGGCCCCAACCCGTACGCGTACGCCAACGCGGACGTCCTCGAGACGTTCTACAGCGGCGCCTGGGGCGAGTACGAGTGGGAGTGCGTCGAGCTGGTGATGCGCTGGATGTACCAGGCCTACGGCACGCACCCGTACGGCGCCAACGGCAACCAGGTCGCTTCGAACTACTCCTCGTCCTACGGCGGCAGCATGAGCTACGTCTACAACGGCTACGCCGCGCCGCTGCCCTCGGCCGGCGACGTGCTGCAGTACCAGGGCGGCACCTACGGCCACACCTCGGTGGTGGTGTCGGAGTCGCACAACAGCTCGGGCAACGGCGGGCTCTACGTGATCGAGCAGAACGACGGCAACTACGCCGGCGACTACCTGAGCGAGAGCAACTGGCACGTCAACTGCAGCGCCTACAACGGCCTGTGCCCCAACGCCTGGCTCCACAAGAACTGACGCCCGGCGCCGTCCGAAAACGCGAGGGAGCCGGCGTGCCGGCTCCCTTTGCGTATCACGACGCCGTTTCGTGGCACCGCGCCGTTCGCGGCGCCGCTCGGAGCGTGTGCCGGCGTCAGCGCGCGGCGGGGAGCTTCCAGACGTAGATGTCGGAGGCGTCCTTGACGCTCTTGAGCCACGGCGTGACGGTGGGGTAGAAGATCGGCAGCAGGCCGCTCTTGCCGGCCTCGACCGCGACGTACTGCGTGCCGTTCACCGCGTAGGTCACCGGCGGAGCCGACACGCTCGACGACAGCGTCGGGCTGCTCCAGACGATCTTGCCGCTGCCCTCGTCGAGCGCGACCAGCTTGCCCTCGGGCTCGCCCGCGAACACCAGCCCGCCGGTCAGCAGCAGCCCGCCCGCGGGCGGCGACTGGAAGTGCGTCTTCCACAACCGCTGGCCGGTGGTGAGGTCGAACGCGACGATGCTGCCGTGCAGCAGCTCGCCCTTCTTGAAGCTGAAGATCCCGCCGATGTTGAACCCGGCCAGGGTCGGCTTGGCGGGCGAGGCCTTGGGGTTCATGACGTTGCTGCTCTCGAACACCGGGATGACCAGCACGTGCTTGCCGGCGTCGTAGGCGACGGGCTGCCAGTTGTGCCCGCCCTCGGTGCCCGGGGTGTAGTAGAATGGCCTCATGGCGCGCGCCGCGGCGTAGATCGCCCGGTTGGGGTGGACCGTGCCGTCGCGGTCGATCTTGGCCCAGTTGACGCGGTCGACGAACGGCACCGCGTAGACCAGCTTGCCGTTGGTGCGGTCGAGCACGAACAGGTAGCCGTCGCGGTCGGCGTGCGCGATCGCCTTCACCGTCGTGCCGTCGGGCATCGGCAGGTCGGCCAGCACCGGCTCGCTCACGGCGTCGTAGTCGAAGTAGTCGCTGCTGGTGTACTTGTGGTACCACTTCACCCGCCCGCTGCGCGGGTCGAGCGCGAGCGTGCAGTCGGAGTAGAGCGCGTCGCCGGCGAACGCGGTCGGGTCGAAGTCGGGGTTGGGGTTGCCGACGCCCCAGTACACGGTCCGCAGCTCGGGGTCGTAGGTGCCGGGCAGCCAGGTCGGCGCGCCGCGCGGCGTGGTGCCCGCGCGCAGGTGCCACGTCTTCGCGAGCGGGCTGCTCGGGGCGGGCGCGGTGTAGGTGCGCCAGAGCTGCTTGCCCGTGCGCGGGTCGTAGCCCGCGATGAAGCCGCGGTTGCCGTACTCGCCCCCGCCCACCCCGGTGATCAGCACCCCGTCGGCCAGCAGCGGGGGGCTGGTGATCGTGTAGGACTGCGCGTACGGCGCGACCTCGGTGTTCCAGCGCACCTTGCCGGTCGCGGCGTCGAGCGCCACCAGGTGCGCGTCGAAGGTCGGCGTCACCACCAGATCGCCGACCAGCGTCACGCCGCGGTTGTTGACGTTGCAGCAGCCGCGCGCGCGCATCGCCGAGGGGTAGGCGTAGTCCCACTTCTTGGCCCCGCTCGCCGCGTCGAAGGCGAACACGTGCGCGAAGCCGGTCGTGACGTACATGACGCCGTCGCGCACGATCGGCGTGCCTTCCATCGAGACCGGCTTGCCGAGCCGTTTGTGCCAGGCCGGCACGAGCGCCGTGACGGTCGCGGGCGTGATGCCGTCCAGCGCGCTGGCGCGGTGCGCGGCCAGGTTGCCGCCGTACGTCGGCCAGTCGCCCGTGCCGCCGGCGGCGGTATCGGCCGCGCGGGCCGGCGGGACGGGACCTCCGCCGGCAAGCGCCAGCGCGAGGGCGAAGGTCGCGCCCAGCGCGCGAACGAGGCGCCGGTGGTGCATCTCAGGCATCCCATCTCCCAACGTGGCGGAGTCGCAGCGCACCCAGCGCTGTGCCTGTATAGACGCCCGCGCCGCGCACTTCCCTCCCCTCGGCGCCCGGGCCCAAGCGAGCGCCGGCCGGCCGAAAAAGAAACCCGGCTCGTCCTCTCGGACGGCCGGGCTTCGTCGGTCTTTGGTGCCCAGGAAGGGACTCGAACCCCCACGACCTCGCGATCACTAATACCTGAAACTAGCGCGTCTACCAATTCCGCCACCTGGGCGCGGACCGACCGACCACGATTCACCCTCGCCGGGTCCGGACCCTCCGTCCCGCGCTCAAGGAGCCGGCGCGGCCTCGGGCGCGGCCGCCGCGGGCTTGCCCAGCGCGAGGCGCAGGCGCAGCACCGGGACCGTGGCCAGCAGCGACAGCCCGGCCATCAGCAACCAGGAGGCGCGCAGCGACGCGTGGTCGGCCAGCGCGCCGAAGGCGAACGGCGCGACCGCCGAGGCGCCGTAGATCGCGGTCAGGGCCAGGCCCAGGGCGCTGGCGGCGCGCTCGGTGCCGCCCACCTCGGCCATCGCGGCGGCCATCAGGCCGTTCCAGCCCGCGCCCGAGAAGCCGAGCAGGCCGGCGGCCAGGAACAGCGGCACCACCGCCCCGCGCCCCAGCCACGCCAGGGTCGCGCAGGCCAGCGCGGCCAGCACGCAGATGATCGCCAGCGGCACCAGGCGGTCGTTGAAGATCCGGTCGCTCGCCCAGCCCCACGAGAGCCGGCCGACCGCGGCCATCCCCTGGCCCAGCGCGAAGGCCAGCGCGGCCAGCGCGGCCGAGGTCCCGACCTCCGTCACCGCGCTGACCGTGACGAAGGCGTTCATCGCCATCTGCACGCTGACCAGCACCATGCAGGTCAGCGACACGGCCACCAGGCGCGGATCGCGGGCCAGCACCCGCATGCCGCGCAGCAGCGTGCGGGTCGACTGCGGCCCGGCGGGCTCGTCGCGCGCCTCGCGGTAGCCGTAGTAGGCGATCAGGGTCGGCAGCGCGACCAGCACCGCGGCGACCACGAAGGCGCCGCGGAAGCCGAGCGCGTGCGCGACCGGGGGCAGCATCAGCGCGCCCAGCGTGCCGCCCAGCGGAACGCCGGTCTGGCGGATGCCCATCGCCAAGCCGCGGTCGCGGTCGAACCAGGCCAGCACCGCGCGCCCGCCGGCCGGGGTCGAGGCGGCGTAGCCCGCGCCGAACACGCCCATCGTCGCGACCAGCCAGCCGTAGCTGGGGAAGAGCGGCGCGGCGAGCAGGGCCAGGGTCATCGTCGCGCCCGCGAAGAGCACCATCCGGCGCTCGCCCCAGCGGTCGGTCAGCAGGCCGGCGACCGCGGTGAAGGCCGCGCAGCCGCCCATCAGCGCGGTGAACACCACCCCGAGCTGCGTCTTGGAGAGGCCGAACGTCACGACCAGGACCGGCGAGAGCGAGCCGAGCGCCTGCTGCACGACCGACGCGCCGGCCTGCGCGGCGGTCATCAGGGCCAGCACGCGCCAGCGCGGGCTCACGCGCGCTGCGCCAGGGAGATGCCCAGCGTGATCGCGGCCAAGCCGCCCAGGTCGCGCAGGCCGACCGGCTCGTGCAGCAGCAGCGCGGCCAGCGCCAAGCCGAACGCGGGGGTGAGGAAATAATACGCGCTCACCCGCGAGGCCTCGCCGTGGGTGAGCAGCCAGAACCACAGCAGCGACGCGCCGACCGACATCACCAGCACCACGTAGACGAACGAGGTGACGAACGCGGGCGTCAGGTCGGCGTGCGGCGGGCCCTCGAACAGCAGCGCGCAGGGCAGCAGGACCGCGCTCGCGGCGAGCAGCTGCAAGCCCGTCACCGCGCGCAGGTCGAGCCCGGCGCACCACTTCTTGTAGACCACCGTCGAGGCCACGCTGCCGAGCACGCCGGTGAAGGCCAGCCCGACGTCGGCCGGGTTCGCCGTGCCGCTGCCCAGGCGCGCCAGCACGATCGCGATCACCCCGCCGAAGCCCAGCGCCATGCCCGCCAGCTTACCGCGGGTGAGCGGCTCGGCCAAGAGCCACGGCGCGACCAGGGCCAGCACCAGCGGGTTGGTCGAGGCCACGATCGCGCCCACCCCGGACGCCAGGTGCAGCAGCGCGACGTAGGTGAAGCCGAGGTAGACGGCGTTGCCGAGCACGCCCAGCAGCGCCGTCGCGGCCCACTCGCGCCGGTTTCTCGGCAAGCGGGCACCCAAGGCCAGCGCGAGCGCCAGCGCGAGCAGCCCGGCGACGCCGAAGCGCACGACGAGGAACCACAGCGGCGGCGAGCCGAGCGCGCCGATCTTGCTCGGCACGTACGCCGAGGCCCACAAGAAGACGTAAAAAAGCGCCGCCGCGACTCCCACGGCCCGTCCGTTCACGGGTATCACCGTACGGCGGTGCAATCGACGGATGCACCCACCTTCGTCGGAATCCCGTCCCACGATCATGGGTGGGCTGCCTCGGCCGGGCTCCGATTCACCTTTCCCCGCCCCGCTCTTCCGGGGAGGCACGCATGACCGCGACCCGACCGATCAACATCCTGCTGCAGACGACCATCCGCTACGACGAGGACGACTGGCACGTCGGCCGCTTCTCGATGCTGCGCGACTACATCGCCGGGCTGACGAACGCCGACGGCGAGCCGCTGGTCCGCGTGACGGCCCGCGACCGCCATCCCGGTCCGTCGGGCCAGGACCCGGTGCTGAGCACGATCGACTCCAGCGACCAGGACCAGGTCTGGCTGTTCGGAGTCGACGTCGGCGCCGACACCGGCATCAACGGTCCGGAATGCCGCGCGCTGACGAAGTTCCGCGAGCGCGGCGGCGCGATCATGGCCAGCCGCGACCACCAGGACGTGGGGGCCTCGCTGTGCACGCTGGGCGGGATCGGCAAAGCGCACTTCTTCCACTCGATCCATCCCGATCCGGATCCCGCCCACCGGATGCGCGACGATCCCTACACGACCTCCATCGACTTCCCGAACTTCCACTCCGGCGACAACGGCGACGTGCAGCGCGTGCGCGCCGTCGAACCGCTTCACCCGGTGTTCGCCGCCGGCGGCATGGTCGAGTCGCTGCCCGCGCACCCGCACGAAGGCGACGTCGGCAAGCCCGTGGACGACGACAGCGCGCGCGTCGTCGCGACCGGCACGTCCGCGGTGACGGGCCGGCCGTTCAACGTCGCGGTGGCGTTCGAGAGCACGCACGGCAACGGGCGCGGCTGGGCGGTGTCGACCTTCCACCAGTTCGCCGACTTCAACTGGGACCCGCGGGCGGGCTGCCCCTCGTTCGTCACCGAGAAGCCGTCCGAGGTGCTGGCGCGCGACCCCGCGCTGCTCGCCGACACCAAGCGCTACGTGCGCAACCTCGTCGCCTGGCTGGGGCGGCGCGCGCGCTGAGCGCAACCACGGGCCGCTCCGCCTCGGTCGGAACCCGGTACACCCATCCGCGCTTTTCGCCGGGGAAAACCGATGACCGCGACCGCGACCCGCCGCCCGCTCGAGATCCTGCTCCAGACCACGATCCCCTACGCCGAGGACGACTGGCACATCGGCCGCTTCGCGCTGCTGCGCGACCACATCGCCGGCCTGACGAACCCTGACGGCGCGCCGCTGGCGCGGGTCACCGCGCGCGACCGCGAGCCCGACGCGCAGGGGAACGACCCCGTGCTCAGCACGATCGACGACAGCGCCTACGACCAGGTCTGGCTGTTCGGGGTCGACAGCGGCGGCGACACCGGCATCAGCGCCGCGGAGTGCAAGGCGCTGAGCGCGTTCCGCGCGCGCGGCGGCGCGATCTTCGCCACCCGCGACCACCAGGATCTCGGCTCGTCGCTGTGCTCGCTGGGCGGGATCGGCGCGGCCCACTTCTTCCACTCCGAGCAGCTCGACCCCGACGCCGAGCGCAACGTCCGCGACGACCCGTACACGACGAACATCGACTTCCCCAACTACCACTCGGGCGCCAACGGTGACGTGCAGGCGGTGCAGGCGGTCGAACCGGCGCACCCGGTGCTGAGCGCGGGCGGGCTCGTGCGCACGCTGCCCGCGCACCCGCACGAAGGCGGGGTCGGCAAACCGGCCGGCGACGACAGCGCGCGCGTCGTCGTCACCGGCACCTCGCGCGCGACGCAGCGCCCGTTCAACATCGCGGTCGCGTTCGAGGGCGCGGACGGCAGCGGGCGCGGCTGGGCCGAGTCGACCTTCCACCACTTCTGCGACTACAACTGGGACACCAGCGCCGGCTGCCCGTCGTTCGTGGGCGAGCAGCCCTCCGACGCGATCGCGCGCGACCCGCGCCTGCTCGACGACACCAAGCGCTACGTGCGCAATCTGGTCGAGTGGCTGGGACGGCGCGGGGCGTGAGCGAAGCGGCGGCGATGGAACGATCGCCGACCTACCCGCCCGGCTTCGCGCTCAGCCACGCCGCCGGCGGCAGCTGGGAAGACGGCCTGCGCGGCTTCTTCGCCTACCGCGGGCTGGGCGTCGCGGAGGCCACCGGGGGGCGGGTAGGTCGGCGATCGTTCCATCGCCGCCGCTTCGCTCA
>JASLGJ010000479.1 GCA_030150085.1 Candidatus Elarobacter sp.
GCGCGCGGCGGCCGCGGCGCGCTCGTTCTCGTGCCGCTCCAGCTCGGCCGCGACCCGCTCGCGCTCGCCGCGGCGCGACTGCGACGCGCGCAGGAACGACAGAATCTCCAGGTCGCGCACGCGCGCGGTGACCTTGCGGTAGCGCTTGGCGCGGCGCACCTGCGAGTCCAGCTCGGGCACGCGCCGCTCCAGCTCGGCGATCAGGTCGTTGACCCGGATCGCGTTCTGCTCGGTGGCTTCGAGCCGGCGCAGCGACTCGTTCTTGCGCGCCAGGAACTTCCCGATCCCGGCCGTCTCCTCGAACAATGCGCGGCGCTCGGTGGGCTTCGACGAGAGGATCGCGTCGATCTGGCCCTGCGAGACGATCGCGTACGAGCCGGGCCCCAGGCCCGTGCCCATCAGCAGCTCGTGCACGTCGCGCAAGCGCACCGCCGCGCGGTTGATGAAGAACTCCGACTCGCCCGCGCGGTAGGCCCGGCGGGTGATCGCGACCTCGTTGAAATCGAGCGGCAGCGCGCGCTCCGCGTTGTCGAAGGTCAGCGTCACCTCGGCCATGCCCAGCGGCTTGCGCGCGGCGTTGCCGGCGAAGATGACGTCTTCCATCTTCTGCGAGCGCAGGCTGCGCGAAGACTGCTCGCCGAGCACCCAGCGGATCGCGTCGACGAGATTGGACTTGCCGGAGCCGTTGGGGCCGACCACCGCGGTCGTGCCGGGGGTGAACTCCAGCGTCGTGGCCTCGGCGAACGTCTTGAAGCCGAAGACCTTGAGCGATTTGAGCCGCATGCGCTAGGAGGAGGCTCCCGGGCGCGGGCGGGGCTTGCGCGGCGTGCGCGTGCCGGCACGGCGCTTGTCGAGGGAGATCACGTCGCGGTCTTCCTTCGCCGCCGGGCGCGCCGAAGCCTCAGCGCCGGCGGCGCGCCGCTGCGCCTCGGGGTGGCGCCGGCGCAGGGCGTCCAGCGCCATCGCCGCCGCTCCGAGCTGCGCGGCCTTCTTGGAGGGCCCGATGCCCTCGCCGAGGATCTCGTCGCCGACCCGCACCTGCGAGGTGTAGCGGCGCTCGTGCGCCGGGCCCTCGGCGCGCTCGAAGTACAGCGGCGTGGCGCGCAGCGCGGCCTGGGCCAGCTCCTGCAGGGCCGTCTTGGCGTCGGGCTCGCCGGTCGCGCCGCGGTCGGCGTGGGCCAGGTGCTCGCGCTCGATGAAGCGCGCCGTGCGCTCCAGGTCGGTGGCGCGGTAGAGCGCGGCCAGGAAGGCCTCGAAGGCGTCGGCGAGGATCGTCGCGTTCTCCGCCCCGCCGGTCTGCGCGGTGCCGACGCCCAGCACGATCAGCTCGTGCAGGCTCAGCCGGCGCGCGCTGGCCGCGCAGGCCTCGCCGCTGACCAGCACCGCCTTGCGCCGGTGCAGCTCGCCTTCGCTGGCCTCGCCGTACTTCTCGGTCAGCCAGCGCGCGGTGACGAAGCCCAGGATCGCGTCGCCGAAGAACTCCAGCCGCTCGTTGGACGAGCCCGCGCCCTCGCGCGCCGCCGACTCGTGCACGAAGGCCTGCTCGAACAGCGCCGGATCGGCGTCGCTCGCCCCCGCGGTCTTGAGCAGCGCCCGCAGCCGCGCGCGCCGCTTCTCCCCGGCCATGGTGTTATTCGTGCTTCCCGAACACCACCGACGTGTTGTGGCCGCCGAAGCCGAAGCCGTTCGACATGGCGGTGCGCAGGCCGTCGACCTTGCGCGGCACGTTGGGGACGTAGTCCAGCCGGCACTCGGGGTCGGGCACTTCGTAGTTGGTGGTGGGCGGCACGATGCCGTTCTGCAGCGCGAGCAGGGTCGCGATGCCCTCGATCGCGCCCGACGCGCCGAGCAGGTGGCCGTGCATCGACTTCGTCGACGACACCAGCAGCCCGCCCGTGGCGTACGCGCCGAAGACGCGCTCGATCGCCTGCGACTCCGCCGCGTCGCCCAGCGGGGTCGAGGTGCCGTGGGCGTTGATGTAGCCGATCTCCTCGGGCGCGCGGCCGCTGCGCAGCAGGGCGCGCTCCATGGCCAGGATCACGCCGCGCGACTCGGGGTCGGGCTGGGCGATGTGGTAGGCGTCGGCGGCCTGGCCGTAGCCCAGCACCTCGCCGTAGATCTTGGCCCCGCGCTGGAGCGCGAAGTCGCGGTCCTCGAGCACCATGATGCCCGCGCCCTCGCCCAGCACGAAGCCGTCGCGGCCGGCGTCGAAGGGGCGCGAGGCGTGGGTCGGGTCGTCGTTGCGGGTCGACATGGCCTTCATCGTGCAGAAGCCGCCCATCGCGGTCGCGATGACGGTCGCCTCGCTCCCGCCGCTGACCACCGCGATGGCCTCGCCCAGCACGATCTTGTCGTAGGCCGCGACCAGCGCGTCGTTGCCGCTCGCGCAGGCGCTGGAGATCGCGAACACCGGCCCGCGCAGGCCGAACTCCATCGAGACCTGGGCCGAGGCGGCGTTGGCCATCAGCATCGGGACGAAGAAGGGCGAGATGCGGTCCCAGCGCTCGCTCGGCCCGACCGAGAGGGTGGTCTCCTCGACCGTGATGATGCCGCCGATGCCGCTGGCGATGATGACCCCGGTGCGGGCCCG
>JASLGJ010000568.1 GCA_030150085.1 Candidatus Elarobacter sp.
GCCGTGCCGGACGTGCGCGTCCCAGGGCGCCCGGTGCTCGTGGAACCAGGCTCGGTCGTTGTTGCGCGCCAACCCCCGCAGGAAGCGGAAGGTCACGGCGAGATCGAGCGGATCGGATGGGGAACGCTTCGGCGGCACAGCGCACCCGTTCGGCGCCGGCGTCTCGAGTTCGTTCCGCGCGCGCCGCCGCGCAATCCGCTCGAAGGCGAGGACGCGCCGGCCGCTCAGCGTGCCGTGGCGGTGCGAGCGCGGACCAGGTGGTCGCCTTCGGGCTCGCCGCGCTCGCGCATGGCCAGCATCTCGTCCAGCGAGAGGTAGCGGTCCGCGCGCTCCCACCAGCCGCGCGTGCCGTCGTCGGCGATGTGCCCCGTGCGAACCAGTTCCTCGACCGCGTCGGCCAGCGCGGTGCGGCGCGGCGTCTCGCCGGGGGCGGCGAAGGTGAACGCGCCGTCCTCGCGCACGTCGTCCTCGTCGCGCAGGAGCGAGTGCCAGTCGGTCATCCCGAACGCGGCCCACACCCCGAGCGCGCGCACGTCGATGCCGTCCGCGCGCAAGGCCCGCGCGTCCTCGGCGTGCTGCGCGAGCCAGCGCACGCGCTCGGCGGCCGGGGCGTGGACGTGCACCTCGCCCAGCGCGAGCGGCAGGCGCAGCCGCTCGGCCGCGGCGCGCAGCAGCGGCTCCACGCGCGGCGCGGGCTGACCTTCGACGTACACCGCCGGGACGTCGCCGACCGTGCCGTCCGCCGCGCTGAACAGGTAGCGCTCGCTGTGCGGGTAGTGATTGAACGCGATCAGGTCGGGCGGCAGCGCGCGGGCGCGAATCTCGGCCAGCTCGCGCGGGTGGACCGCGCAGCGCTCGACCAGGAACGCGGCTAGCGGGTGCCCGTCGTCGACCCGCCCGGCCAGCAGCTCCGCCGACAGGAAGCAGCGCTCGCGCAGGAACGCGGCGTAGTCGCGCACGCCCGCGTCGCCCGCGGCGAAGCGCTGCAAGTCCTCGGTCAGCACGAACTGCGCCGCCGGGTTCACGGCCCGGATGCGCGCGCTCGCTTCGAGGATCGCGAGCACCTGGTGGACCAGCGCGCGCCCGAAGGCGTGGTCGTCGCGCGCGTTGGGATACCACACCCCGTACAGGGTCGAGAACCGCGCCGTCGTCAGCGGCTCGTTGATCGGGGTCCAGCGCCGCACCCAGGGAAACGCGCGCGCGACCGTCTCGGCGTAGTCGGCGAACAGGTCGGGAAAGGCCGGGTCGAGCAGGTCGGTGTAGCGCGGGCCGCTGCCGTGGTGGAGCAGCGTCACGATCGGCTCGACCTCGGCCGCGCGCAGCAGCCCCAGGCGGCGCGAGGCCCAGCGCAGGTCGACGTCCGTCGGGTCGGCGGGCGCGCAGCGTTCCCACAGCACCGGCGTGCGCGACGCCGCGATCCCCAGCGAGGCCAGCAGCGCGACGTCGCCGTCGCGCGCGTCGTGCCCGGTCGCCGCGAGCTGGTCGCGCCAGGTCGTCGCGTCCACGCGCGCGATCGTGGGCTCGGGCGAAGCCCAGATCTCGAACGGGCGCGGCTGGGAGGCGCTCTGCGCTGCCTGTCCCGGGGCGGGACGGGCGGCAGCTTCCGAGCGGACCTGTCCCGTTGGGGGACAGGCCTCAGAGGGAGGTGACAACCGGGGACGGCCGGGTGCCGAGCCAAGTCGCGAGATCGGTCTTCACGTCGACGTGGGCGCCCTCGCGCAGCTCGCGCCGGAACTCGCCGAACAGCCCGAAGGCCTCGCAGAACGCGTCGTGCTTGTGGATCGACTCGTAGTTGACCTGGCTCGCGCCGATGTACGTCGTGTCGGGGAAGTCGGCGTACACGTCGAGCGCGCGGGCCAGGATGCCGCGCACCACGTCCTCGACGAACTTCGGGTTGTGGTGGGCCTTGTTGACCACGAAGAACTCGTCGGGCCGCTTGAGCAGGTCGTAGGTCTCGCTCGACATCGACGACTCGACGATCTCGACCAGGTCCTCGGCCCGAATCTCGTCGGCGAACTTCGCCTCGGCGCCGATGTAGACGCCGCCCCGGCCGCGCTGGTTGTGGGTCGCGACCGGCAGCGCGTCGATCGCGCGCGTGGCGTCGGCCTCGGAGAAGCCGGCTTCCTGCAGCTCGCGGATCGAGTGCTCGCGCACCATGAGCTGCGCGCAGGGGCAGGCCGTCATGCCCTCGGCCTCGACCCCGACGATGCGGCGCGTGCCGTGCGCGTCGGCGTGCGCGATCCCGACCAAGGTGTAGGTCTCCTCGGTGCGCTTGCCGCTGACCGGCGTCCAGCGCTCCAGGCCGAACTCCGCCCGCAGCCGCACGTCGGCGCGCAGCGCGCCCTGCGAGCCGACGATCTCGCGCGCGATCTGCTCGGTGAGGTCCTCGACCCGCGCGGGCTTGTCCGTGCGCGCCAGCACGTCGAGCGTCGCCGCCTCCAGCAGCTCGGAGAAGCGCGACATGTGCACGCCGGCCTTGTCGGGCGCGAGGTCGGCGACCATCGTGAAGTCGCCGTGGAACAGCCGCTCCTGCCCGCCGATGTTCAAGCGGATGATGTGCTTGACCGACGAGACGCCGACCCGGTTGAGCGAGAGGCGCACGTCGGGCGCCTCTTCCTGGCGGTTGGCGACGAAGTGGATCGCGCGCTGCTTGCGCGCGACGAACGAGGTGTCGGCGGCGGCGGCCAGCTCGGCGATCGTCTTGCCGCTGCGCGGCTCGAGCGCGCCGGGCGCGATCTCGGCCAGCGGCACCAGGTTGAACGCGCGCTTGGCGAGGTACGGGTGCGGCACCTCGAAGCGCCCGAAGTCCTCGGCCAGCTGGTCGAAGAGCAGGATGTCGATGTCGATCGGGCGCGCGTCGAGCGGGCGGCGGGTGGTGCGCCCGACCGCGGTCTCGATCCCGCGCACGAAGCGCTCGAACGCGCGCGGCTCGAGCGCGGTGCTCAGCTTGGCGGCGACGTTGAGGAAGGCCGGGCCCGCCACGCCGTTGGCCGGCGCGGTCTCGTAGTACGACGAGACGGCCTCCACCCGGGCTTCCTTGCGCAGGCGCTGCAGCGCGGCGAGAATGGTGCTCTGCCGATCTCCTAAGTTGGAGCCGACGCCGACGTAGACGGTGTGCATCGCGCTCGCTTAGACCGCGCGGGGCGGACGCGAGTTGCCCGCGGGCAGCGGCGTGCCGGGCATCCGCTCGGCCAAGCCGATCGCGCGCCGCCGGTCGGGCGCGACCGCGGCCAGCATGGTCGCGAGCTGCACGGTCTCGGCCACGTCGTGGACCCGCAGCAGGCCGGCTCCGGCGGCGATCCCGATGGCGGCGGTCGCGAGCGAGGGGACGAGCAGCTCCTTGGCCGGGCGGTCGAACACCCGCCCGATGAAGCTCTTGCGCGAGCTGGCGAACAGGATCGGGTAGCCCAGCGCCCGCAGCTCGCCGAAACGGTCGAGGATCTCCAGATCGGTCTCGGGCTCCTTGCCGAACTCCAGCCCCGGGTCGATCGCGATCGCATCGCGTGCGACTCCTTCTGACAGCGCGCGCTCGGTCCGCTCGTAGAGGGTGTCGACGATCTCGGCCAGCGCGTCGCGGTAGACGTACTGCGCGGGATCGCGCACGTTGAGCTCGCCCTTGAGGTGCATCACGACCAGACCGGCGCCGTGCCGGGCGACGACCTCGGGCAGGGCCGGGTCGGACAAGCACGAGCAGTCGTTGATCAGGTGCGCGCCCGCGCTCAGCGCCGCGTCGGCGACCGAGGCCTTGAAGGTGTCGATCGAGAGCGCCACGTCGATCCCGGCTTCCCCGATCGCGCGCACCGCGGGCACGACCCGCGCGCGCTCCTCGTCGGCCGCGACGCGCGGGTTCCAGTGCGCGTAGGATTGCCCGCCGACGTCGACCAGCGCCGCGCCCGCGGCGGCCATGGCGCGCGCCTTCTCGACCGCCGCGTCCAGCCCGTCCACCCGCTCGTAGAACGAGTCGGGAGTGACGTTGAGGATGCCCATGACCTGCGCCTGGCCGCGCAGATCCAGGGTTCGCTCGCGCAAGCGCAGTAGCGGCGGCGGGGCCGACGCCCGGTCGAGCGCGAGCAGCAGCGCATCGACCAGCTCGCGAACGTCGGACGATTCCCGCTTGGCACCGTCCGGCTCGCCGCACCGCGCGTGCCGGCGCGCTCGCTCCAGTGCGGCCCGCGTCGTCGCCAGCAGCG
>JASLGJ010000544.1 GCA_030150085.1 Candidatus Elarobacter sp.
GCCGGGCCAGCGCCCACAAGCGCTCCTGGGCGTACGACAGCGGCCCGCGCCGCTCCGCGCCCGTCTCGCCGCTCGCGGCACTCGCCGCGCCGAAAGTGTCCGATCGATCGTTCACCGCTTCACCCGCACCAGCAGTTTTCAGCAACGCCGCGCGCCGCGCGACCCGGTGCGCTTCGCCGATCGGAAGTGGCGCTCCCCGTGTCGCACGCGGTGTGATGCGGGCGGCACGGCGCCTAGCGCCGGCTTCGCGTTCGGTCCGGCAGTACGGCGAAGTTGAACGCCAGCGCGACGAGGATCGCGGCGACCTCGATCGCGACGAACGCGGCGAAGCGCGGCGCGTCCCAGCGCGCGTGCCGCTGCAGCACGGCGATTCCCGCCCCGACGAGGAGCGCTTCGAACAGCACGAACGCCGCGACGATGCCCGGAACGCCCGCTCCGGCGCGGCCGCGCCGCGCACCGCTGTGTACTTTGCCCATGAGACCCCGAAAAAGAAAGGGCCCCCGCATCGCGGAGGCCCTCGAACTGCTCGGCGCGCCGCGCGCCGCTCAGGGAATGGCCGACCGCCGGAGCGCGAGATCCGGGGGACACATCACCGTGAGACGACAGGCGAACGACATCGGTGCGGCATTCATACCACGTGGCCCGGCGGCGGTCAAGCGCTCACATCTTCGTCGTCGGCGGGGGCGGCGTGTAGGTGGTGCCGTCGGCGAACTTGACCGACTTGATCTTGCAGCTCACCTCGTCGACGATGATGTCGCCCGGGAAGTTGACGCTGTGCGTCACCGGCCCGCTCCTGGGAAACGGGTTCGTGTCGGTCCAGACCTCGGTCCGGCCGGCCGCGCTGCCCTGCACCTGGACCGCGCTGACCGGCTTGTCGGACGCGATCGTGTACATGGCGGTGAAGGTGTGCTGCACGCTGCCGCCGGCCCCGATGCTGCTGGCGTCGGTGGCCGAGGCGGTGCTGGCGCTGGTCAGCGAACAGCCGTTGAGCAGGACCGGCCGGCGCACCGGCGCGGAGCCCGTGGCGCCGGGCGGTGCCTGGGCCGCCGCGGGAAGCGCGGCCAGCGCGAGCGACGCGACCGTCGCGGAGAGCAAGAATTTCATGGACGAACCTTTTTCGGCTTGGAGGCGTAGGTCCTCAATATAGCCTGCCAAGCACGCGGACGCTCGGGCGAGCGAAGGCTCGTTCGCGTGCTGGGCACGGCGCGCTCGCGCTCAGCCGTGCGAGGGCACCGCGTCCAGGTCGATCTGCAGTTCGCTCGTGACCGGGTGGCTCTGGCACATCAGGATGAAGCCGCGCGCTATCTCGTAGTCCTCGAGCACGTAGTTGTGGTCCATGTCGACCTCGCCGCGCTTGAGCACCGCGCGGCACGTCGAGCAGACCCCGCCCTTGCACGAGTAGGGCAGGTCGATGCCCTGGCGCAGGCCCGCCTCGAGCACCGTCTCGCCGCCCCGGTCGATGGTGAAGGCGCGCGTCTGGCCGTCCATCGTGACCGTCGCGCTGGTGGTGCCGTGCACCACTTCGACCGCCTTGGGGCGCGCGCTCGCGCCGCGCCCGGCCGCGGCCAGGAACAGCTCGGTCTTGATCCGGCCGGTGTCCATGCCGTGCGCGCCCAGCGACGCCAGCACGTCCTTGGTCATGTCCTCGGGCCCGCAGACGAAGGTCACGTCGACCGAGCCGAGGTCGATCAGGCGCGCGAACAGCTCGTCGCACTTGGCGCGGTCGATGCGGCCGTGGAACAGCTCGACGTCCTGCGGCTCGCGGCTCATCACGAACAGGATCGCCAGCCGCCCGAGGTAGCGGTCCTTGAGCTCGAGCAGCTCCTGGCGGAACATCACCGTCGCCGACGAGCGGTTGCCGTAGACCAGGGTGAAGCGGCTGTGCGGCTCCTGCTCGAGCGTGGTCTTGACGATCGAGAGCAGCGGCGTGATCCCGCTTCCCGCCGCGAAGCCCAGGTAGTGGCGCCGGCTCTCGGCCGCCAGCGGAACGTGGAAGCGCCCTTCCGGCGGCGCGACGTCGATGACGTGGCCGGGCTGCAAGTTCTCGTGCGCCCAGGTCGAGAAACGGCCGTCCGCGACGCGCTTGACCGCCACCCGCAAGTACGGGTCGCTGGTGGCCGAGCAGATCGAGTACGAGCGGCGCACGTCTTCTTCGCCCAGGTGGGTGCGCAGGGTGAGGTACTGGCCCTGCGTGAAGCGGAACCGCTCGCGCAGGTCGGCGGGCACGTCGAACGTCACGACGATCGCCTCGCGCGTCTCGGGCGCGACCTCGCGGATCGTCAGCGGGTAGAACGCGCTCTTGGGGCGGGCTTCAGTGGCACTTGAAATGATCGAACGGCTCCCGACAGGCGTTGCAGCGGTAGAGCGCCTTGCACGGCGTCGAGCCGAACCGGCTGACGAGCTGCACGTCGGCGGCCGAGCAGCGCGGGCACACGACGGCAGCGGGCGGCGACGGCGGCGCGATGCCGTACGCGCGCAGTTTCTCGTGCCCGGCGGGTGTGATCCAGTCGGTCGACCAGGGCGGCGCGAGCCGCACCTCGAGCTCCAAGTTCGCCACGCCGCGCGCGCGCAGCGCGCGCTCGACGTCGCGCCGGATCACCGCGGTGGCGGGACAGCCGGAGTACGTCGGCGAGAGCGCGACGTGCAGCGCGCGCCGCGCGCCCTCGCCGCGCCAGCTCACCTCGCGCACGATCCCCAGATCGACCACCGACAGCACGGGAATCTCGGGGTCGGGCACCTCGGCGAGCCAGTCCCAGACCGCGGCGCTCGCGGGCGCGGCCGTCACCACGTCGCCCCGGGAACGGAGCGGCGGACGGACTGCATCTCGGCGAGCAGGTAGCTCAGCTCCTCGCCGTGGCGGCCGCTCTTGCCGCCGGACTGCATCCAGGCGTCGGCGGGCGGCAGCTCCAGCGTCGCCTCGCGCAGCGCGTCTTCCACCGCGGCCAGCCAGGGCGCGCGCAGCGCGGCGGGGTCGCAGCCCCAGCCCGCGCGCGCGCCGGCCTCGTCGACCGCGTCGGGCGCGAACAGCTCGCCGGTGTAGGGCCACAGCAGGTCCACCGCGCGCCGCATGCGCCCGTGGCTCTCGGCCGTGCCGTCGCCCAGCCGCACCACCCACTCGCGGCTGCGCTCGACGTGGTAGGAGACCTCGCGCGCGCCCTTGGCCGCGATGCCGGCGATGCGCTCGTCGTTGGAAGTGCTAAGCGCGCGCAGCAGCCCGAGGTGCCAGGCATCGTAGAAGAACTGGCGCGTCATCGTGACCGCGAAGTCGTCGTTGGGGCGCTCCGCGAGCAGCACGTTGCGGAACTCGTGGGCCTGGCGAAAGTACGCCAGCGCGTCCTCGTCGCGCCCTTTGCCCTCGCGCTCGCCGGCGTACGACAGCCAGTGGCGGGCCTGACCGATCAGATCCAGCGCGACGTTGCCGATCGCCAGCTCCTCCTCGAGCACCGGAGCGTGGCCGATCCAGGCGATCAAGCGCTGGCCCAGCACCAGATCGCTGTCGCCGAGCCGCAGCAGGTATTCCACTCGCGCGCGCTCGTCGCGCGCGCGCTCGTTCGCCTGCTCGTCCGGCGCATGGCCGCCGCCCGCGCTCACAGGTGCTTCACTCCTTCGGGGACGGTGAAGTAGGTGGGCTGGCGGAACGGCTTGTCCTGCGGGGCGGCGAAGAACGCGTCGCGCTCGGAGGCGTCGGTCGAGACGATGTCGGTCGAGCGCACGATCCAGATGCTCACGCCCTCGTTGCGCCGGGTGTAGACGTCGCGCGCGTTGCGCAGGGCCATCTCGGCGTCGGACGCGTGCAGGCTCCCGACGTGGCGGTGGTTGAGCCCGTGCGCGCTGCGCACGAACACTTCCCACAGCGGCCAGGCGTCCTTGCGCTCCGGGGAATCGCTCACGCGGCGGCTTCTTCGGCTTTGCGGGCGGCGCGCTTGTCGGCGTGCGCGCGGGCCGCCTCGCGCACCCAGGCGCCGTCCTCGTGCGCGCGGCGGCGGGTGTCGAGCCGGTCGCGGTTGCAGGGTCCGTTGCCGCGCACCACGGCGTAGAACTCGTCCCAGTCCGGGGTGCCGAAGTCGTAGTGGCCGCGCTCCTCGTTCCAGCGCAGCGCGGGGTCGGGGATCGTCAGGCCGATGGCCTCGGCCTGGGGCACGGTCTGGTCGACGAAGCGCTGGCGCAGCTCGTCGTTGGTGAACAGCTTGATCTTCCAGCGCATCGACTGCTCGTTGTGCTTGGACTCGCTGTCGGGCGGGCCGAACATCATCACCGCCGGCCACCACCAGCGGTCGAGCGCGTCCTGGGCCATCGCCTTCTGCTCGGGCGTCCCGCCCGCGAGCTTGACCATGATGTCGAAGCCCTGGCGCTGGTGGAAGCTCTCCTCCTTGCAGATGCGCACCATGGCGCGCGCGTAGGGCCCGTAGGAGCAGCGGGTGAGCGGAACCTGGTTGATGATCGCCGCGCCGTCGACCAGCCAGCCGATCGCGCCGACGTCGGCCCAGGTCAGCGTGGGGTAGTTGAAGATGCTGGAGTACTTGGCGCGCCCGGCGTGCAGGGCGTCGATCATCTCGTCGCGTTCGGTGCCCAGTGTCTCGGCCGCGCTGTAGAGGTAGAGGCCGTGGCCGCCCTCGTCCTGGCCCTTGGCCAAGAGAATCAGCTTGCGCTCCAGCGAGGGCGCGCGGGTCAGCCAGTTGCCCTCGGGCAGCATCCCGACGATCTCGGAGTGGGCGTGCTGCGAGATCTGGCGCAGCAGCGTCTTGCGGTAGGCCTCGGGCATCCAGTCGCCCGGCTCGATGGTGACCGAGCGGTCGATCTTGCTCTCGAAGACCGCTTCCTGGGGCGAGCCGCCCTGGGCGCCGTCGTCGTCGGGCTCGATGAGCTGAGTGTACATCGTCGCGCTCCCTACCGAATGGTCAGTAGGAGCAGTATACGCCCCTCCGGCCGGCCGGTCAAATCGCTCTTCCTTAGTTCGGCCTACCCAATTTTGTGTATGGGTGCGCTAGCCTTCGGGCGCTTAGCCTGGGAAGCGATGAGGAGGATGGCTCGATGAGAAGACTTTCCGTTCTGGCCGTGGTCGTGGGCTTGGTCGGCGCGTCGTGTTCCGGGCACGGCGGCGGCACGCTTCCGCCGGCCCGCGCCGCGGCCGGCTCGCCTGCGGCAACGCTGGGCGCGCACAACACCCGGGCCAAGACGGGGCTGGTGGCCCCGGTCGGCTGGGCCGTCACCGCGACGAGCGCCATGACGCTCGCCAACGCGACCGACCTCGGGCAGCTCGACGGCACCAAGCCGGTCGCGATCGCGCTCGGGCTGCAGATGCGCGACCCCGAGGGCGCCAAGGCCGCCGTCGCGGCCGGACAGCGGCTCTCGCGCGACGCCTTCGTGAGCCGGTTCGGGCCCTCGGCCGACCAGGTCGCGGCGGCGGTCGGCTACCTGCGCGCGCAGGGCTTCAGCAACGTGACGGCCGCCCCGAACAACCTCCTCGTCACGGCCAGCGCCCCCGCGGCGACGGTCGAGAAGGCGTTCGCCACCACCCTGCACGGCTTCGGCCTGGCGGGCACGAGCGGCACCTACTACGCCAACACCCAGCCGGCGTTCGTGCCGGCCGCGCTGGGCGGCAACGTCGTCGCGGTGCTCGGCCTGACCAACGTGCCCGGCGTCAAGGCCGCTCCGGCGCGCAAATCGTCGCCGGGCGTCACGCCGGGCATCTTCGACGGCAGCGGCACGCCCAGCCCGACCGCCTGCACGCAGAACCTCAACACCGTCACCGGCACGCCGGTCTGCCCGCGCTTCTACGACCCGGCCAGCTTCGCCATCGCCTACCATGCCGGTACGACGCCGGCCGCGACCAACACCGGGATCGGGATCTTCGCCGTCGGCGACCCGAGCGGCGCGATCGCCGACTTCCGCGACAACGAGGCCCGCTTCGGCCTGCCCCAGGTGCCGGTGAACGTGCTCCACGCCGGCCCGGCCAGCTCCGACGCGAGCGGCAACGGCGAGTGGACGCTCGACCTGACCTACTCCCAGGGCATGGCCTACGACGCGGCCCGAATCGATCTCTACACCGCGACCTCGTTCTCGTTCAAGGACCTGACCGTGGCGATCAACGCCTGGGCCGCCGACGACAGCGACCCGGTCCTCAACGCCTCGGTCGGCGGCTGCGAAGCCTTCCCCTACCAGTCCGGCGACATGGTGGTGGGCGACATGATCCTGATCGAGGCGGCCGCGCAGGGCCAGACCATGTTCGCCTCGACCGGCGACACCGGCGGGTACTGCGGCGTGTCGGGCGTGCCGCCCAACGGCGGCGTGGGCGGCGTGCCGATGGTCGAGTACCCGGCCTCCTCGCCCTACGCGGTCGCGGTCGGCGGCACCGACCTGTTCAGCAACGTCGACGGCACGTATCTGGGCGAGCAGTCGTGGCAGTCGGGCGGCGGCGGGCTGAGCCAGTTCGAGTACTCGCCCAGCTGGGAGTCGCCCGCGCAGCCCGTCGGCACGACGCCGGTCGGCTTCACCTTCCGCGGCCTGCCCGACGTCGCGTTCGACGCGGCGCTCGAGACCGGCGCCCTGCTCTACCAGGGCGGCGCGCAGTACATCACCGGCGGCACGAGCCTGGCCTCGCCGATGGCGGCGGGCATCTACGCCCGCATGCAGAGCGCGCAGGGCAACGCGCTCGGGTTCGCGGCGCCGCTGCTCTACCGCGTCTACGCCGCCAGCACGCCGCAGAGCATCGCCGGGCCGCCGGAGACCGAGCGCATCGGGCCCTTCCACGACATCCTGCAAGGCACCAACGGCCTCTACACCGCGCTGCCCAAGTACGACTACACCACCGGCCTCGGCAGCCTCGACATCGCCCGCCTCGCCTTGGCGCTCCAGTAAGGAACGGCCGCACATGCAACGCGTACTCGCACTCGCCCTGGGCGCCGGTCTGCTCGCGGCCTGCTCGGGCAACGGCGGGCAGCACCTGCTGCCCGGCACCGCCGCCGCCGGACACGGCGCGCGCACCCAGGACCTCGTCGCCGCGCCGCCCGGCTGGGCGGCGACCGCCACCCAAGCGGTCACGATCGCCAACGGCACCGACAAGGGGCTGCTCGACCCGGCCACCCCGCTGACGGTGCGCCTGGGGCTCAACCTGCACAACGAAGACCAGCTCAAGGCGCTGATCGCCGCCAAGCAGCGCATCAGCCAGGCCCAGTTCGCGGCCCAGTTCGGGCCGACCCAGAGCGAAGTGCAGTCGGTCGTCTCCTACCTGCAAGGGCAGGGCTTCCACAACGTCGTCGCGCAGGGCCAGCTCGTCAGCGCGGACGGCACCGCCGCGCTCGCCGCCAAGGCCTTCAACACGACGCTCGAGTCGTTCGGGCTGGGCGGCGCGAACGTGTACGCCAACCTCAAGCCGGCCTTCGTGCCCGCCGCGCTGGGCGGCGTGGTGAGCGCGGTGCTGGGGCTGAACAACGCGGCCAAGATGACCGTGCACCCGCGCGCGACGACGCACGCCGTGTCGTGCCTGGTCAGCGCGACGCCGACCGGGCAGTGCCTGCCCAGCTTCGACGCCGCCGACGTGCAGCGCTACTACGACGCCGGCTCGACCGCGACGGGCGGGCAGACCGTCGTCGCGGTGATGGCCGAGGGCGACGTCTCGCAGGTGGTGAGCGACCTGCGCTACGCCGAGAACCGGCAGGGCCTGCCGGCCGTTCCGACCCGCACCATCACCGTCGGCCTGCCCAGCACCGACACCGCGGGCGTGGTCGAGTGGGATCTCGACACGCAGAGCTCGACCGGGATGGCGCAGTCCGTCTCGGCGCTCTACATCTACGCCACGACCTCGCTGACCGACTCCGACATCGCCAACGAGTACAACACCTGGGTCACGCAGGACGCGGCGACGCTGGGCAACTCGTCGTTCGGCGAGTGCGAGTACCAGGCGTTCCTGGACGGCTCGATGCGCGTCGACGACCACCTCTTCATGGAGGCCGCGGCGCTGGGCCAGACCATGTTCGCCTCGACCGGCGACACCGGCTCGTCGTGCGCCCTGCTGCCCACCAACGGCGTGCCGGTGGTCGGCATCCCGATGGTCGAGTACCCCGCCGCGTCGCCGTACGTCGTCGGCGTGGGCGGGACGTCGGTCGTCGCGAACGCCGCGGACGGCAGCTACGCGGGCGAGGTGGCCTGGAACGCGGGCGGCGGCGGGCTGAGCCAGTTCGAGAACTCGACCTCCTGGCAGCAGAGCGCGCAGCTCACCAACACGGGCCTGGCCGCGACCAACCTGCGCGGCCTGCCCGACATCGCGATGGCGGCCGACTCGGTGGCCGGCGCGTACAACATCTACGGCCCGAACATCCCCGGCGTGGGCGACTGCAGCGCGGGCTGCGCGGTCGGCGGCACCAGCGAGGCCTCGCCGCTGGCGATGGGCGCCTACGCCCGGCTGGTCTCGGCGCACGGCGGCGCGCTCGGCTACGCGGCCCCGCTGCTCTACGCGAACTACGCCGCCAACCAGAACGGCGCGGCGACCGTCACCGGCCCGCCGCCGACCCAGGCCCTGGGCGGCTTCCACGACGTCATCACCGGCGCGAACGGCACCTACGCCGCGCTCCCCGGCTACGACTACACGACCGGCCTGGGCACGCTCGACGTCAGCCTGATGAACGCCCAGATCGGGCACTGACCCGCACCCTCGTTCAGCCACACGCGAGGCGCCGGTCGAAGGACGGCGCCTCGTTGCTGTCCGACCGGGTCGAGCGCAGGGCCGACCGGCGAAGCGGCACGAAGCCCGCCCCATGGCTATCACCATCAAGGCCGCGAAGAACGGCCCGTATCTGGTCAGTGGCGACCTGAGCGAGATCAAGCTCACCGACGCCGACGGCAACGCCCGTGACCTGAGCGGCAAATCGAACATCGCGCTGTGCCGCTGCGGCGCTTCGACCACCAAGCCGTTCTGCGACGGTACGCACTCCAAGATCGGGTTCCAAGCCGCCGAAGCGGCGGTGCGCGAAGGCGGCTAACGCCGCCGGGCCGCTTTCTCGGGCGCCGGTTTCTCCGCCGGCGCTTTCCTTGCCGCCGGCTTCTTCGCCGACGGGGCGCCCTGCTCGAACAGGCTCAGCGCGGCGGGCTCGCCGCCGCCGGGAGCGTCCTCGGCCGCCGCTTGCGCCTTGACCACCTCGCGCGGGAAGCGCGTGGCGAGCATCGCCTCGAACATCTCGGCGTTGCGCGCCGCCTGGCCCTGGCGGTGGTTGTTGAAGAACGCGAACACCTCGCGCACCCGCGGGTTCGCGGCCAGGTCGGTGATGCGCTCGGCCCACGGCTCCAGCTCGTCGGCGCGGTAGAGGTAGTCGTAGCGGGTGGTGTTGTCGCCCTTCCACCACTGCTGGTAGTTGCGCCCGTGGAAGCGCACGTAGGCGATCTCCGAGGTCGCGTCGGTGCTGGGCCGCACCAGCGACTTGAACTGCGGCTCGTCGACCGCGACCAGCCCGATGCGCAGCTCGCGCAGCAGCTCCAGCGTGTCGTGCGTCTGCCACTCGCGGTGGCGGAACTCCGCCACCAGCGGCACGTCGGGCAGCGCCTCGCGCAGCGCGCGCAGGTGGCGCTCGCTCGATTCCACCGGCCGGAACGACGTCGGAAACTGCATCAGCGCGCAGGCGAACTTGCCCGCTTTCAGCAGCGGGGCGAGGTTGGCGCGGAACAGCCGCACGTCGTCGTGCACCTCGCCGCGGGCCGGCTCGGGGACGTGCGTTCCGCTGCCGGGCAGCTTGGCGCTGAAGCGGAAGCCGTCCGGCGTGCGGCGCGCCCACGAGGCGACGGTGGCCGGCGCGGGCACGCCGTAGTACGACGAGTCGATCTCGACCACCGGAAAGCGGCGCGCGTAGAGCGGCAGCATCTCGGCCGGCTTGGTGCCCGGCGGGTAGACCGGCCCGACCCAGTCCTTGTACGAGAACCCGCACGTCCCCACCGCGATCTCCATCGTCACCTAGATACCCCGGCCCGCCGTCGCCCGCACGAGAAACGTGCCGGTTCACATCCGCCGCCGCGGCGGCGGCGTTCCATGGCCATGCTGAAGAAACTCATTCCGTTCGCCACCGCGGCCGCGCTGCTCGCCGGCACCGCCGCCGCGGGCGCGCAGACGAGCCCCGCTGCCGCTCCCGCTCCGATGGCGAGCGGCATGAGCGCCATGACCGGTCCCGACCACGGCATGCCGCAAGGCACCATGGGCGGCGACGGCGTCGCCTACACCGGCGCGCCCGACCTGCAGGCCGCGATCTCGCTGGTCACCGCGGGCGGCGCACCCGGCAGCTTCTCGATCACGACCGCGCTCGCGAACCTGGTCGGCGCGGACGCGGCCAACGCGGAGGTCGCGAAGCTCACCAAGCAGTACGGCGCGCCCGCGGTGGGCTCGTTCGTCGAGGTGCAGAACTTCGCCGTCGACGACGCCGTGCGCATCGCGACCGCTGCCGGCGTGAAGTTTCCCGCTCCCACCCTCAAGGGCGCCGACTTGGCGAAGCGCGTCGTGAGCCTGGGCCTGGTCGGCGGCACCTACTACGAAGGCACCCAGCTCGACCACCTCGTGACCCACGCCATCCACGAGCAAGTGATGGGCGACATCGACGCCAAGTACGGCGTGGCCGCGGACGCGAACTACCACAAGATCGCCGACCAGGCGCACTACGACCTGGCCCAGGCCCTCGGCGCCAAGGACGTCAAGCTGGCCGCGTTTCACTAGCCCCGACGAACGCGACGAGCTCGGCTTCCGAGAGCGCGGGCGAGAGGTAATATCCCTGGCCGAGGTCGCAGCCCAGCGCCTCCAGCGTGCGCTGCTGCGCCTCGGTCTCGATGCCTTCCGCGATGACCTTCTTGCCGAGCGCGTGGGCCATCGTCACGATCGCGACGACGACCGGGTCGCGCTTGCCGTAGGTCAGGCCGGCGACGAACGCCTTGTCGATCTTGATCGTCGAGATCTCCGGCAGCCGCTGCAGGTAGCTCAGCGAGGAGTAGCCGGTGCCGAAGTCGTCGAGCGAGAGACACACGCCGTGCGCCGAAATGTCGGAGAGGTGGGTGCGGGCGCTGACCAGGTCCTCGATCAGGACCGTCTCGGTCACCTCGAGGCTGAGCGCGTCGGGCGCGAGCCCGCAGCACGCCAGCTTGTCCAGCACGCCGGCCACGTAGCCGTTGCGGACCAGCTCGTGCGGGCTCACGTTGACGTGCAGCACCGCGGCCGGGACCAGGGCGCGCACCCGAACCGCGGCGTGGCAGGCCTTCTCCAGGACGGCGGCGCCCAGCGCGGAGATCAGCCCGGCTTCCTCGGCGATCGGGATGAAGGTCGAGGCCGGCACCTCGCCCAGGCGCTCGTCCTCCCAGCGCGCCAGCGCCTCGAAGGCCACGATGCGGCGGTCCGAGAGCCGCCAGATCGGCTGGTAGGCGATGCCGAGCTGGCCGCTCTCGAGCGCCGCGCGCAAGGCGAACAGCAGCCGCCCGCGCCGGCCGCGGTCGTGCTCGGTGCGGCCCGCGTGCTGCACGATGTCGACCCGCCGCCGCTTCGCGACGTACATCGCCTCGTCGGCCGCGCGCAGCAGGTCGGACGCGCTGGTGAGGCCGTCTCGCGCCGACGCGATGCCGCAGCTCGCGCCGACGACCACGCTCTCGCGCCCGACGTCGATCGCGTTCTGGCAGGCCGCGATGAAGCGCTGCGCGGTCGCGCGGGCCTCGGCGGCCGACTTCGGCCCTTCGCACACCAGCACGAACTCGTCGCCGCCCAGCCGCCCGACGGTATGGTCCGGGGACGCCGCCGCGCGCAAGCGCGCCGCGCACTCGAGCAGCACCTCGTCGCCCGCGGCGTGGCCGAAGGAGTCGTTGACGTGCTTGAAGCCGTTGAGGTCGAACAGGGCCAGCGTCACCTCGCCCGCGCGGCGGTTCATCGCGAGCGCGTGCTCCAGGCGGTCGTGGATCAGGGCCCGGTTGGGAAGCCCGGTCAGCGAGTCGTGCAGCGCCAGGTGGCGCAGCGCGCGCTCGGCGTCGTCGCGCGAGAGCGCCTGCGCCAGCACGCCCGCGACGGCTTCCAGGAACGCGGTGCAGTCGCGCCCGAAGCGCTCGGGCCGAGCGTCGTGGACGATCAAGATGCCCCACAGCCCGTCGCGCGACTGGATCGGGGTGGCCAGGCCGCTGCGCGCGCCCTCGGCCAGCGCGATGCTGGGGTCGAACCGGTCTTCGTCGCGGTAGTCCTGCACCAGCACGGAGGCTTGCAGCGCGGCGGTGTAGCCGGCGTGCGAGCGCGTGCCCAGCGGCAGCGAGCGGCGCTCGACGTGGCGCTCGCCGTCCTGGACCATCACCTCGAGCCGGTCGCCGGCGGCGCGCAGAATGCCGAGCGTGTCGACCTTGAGCACCTGGCACACCAGGTGCGAGGCGAGCACGCACAGCGCGCGCACGTCCTCGGACAGCGCGGCGCGGGCGAGCTGGGCGATCGCGCGCTCTTCCTGGAAGCGCTGCTCGGAGCGCTCGCGCCCGCGCAGCACCGGGCGCATGTCGCGCTGCACGGTGGCCAGCGCGAGCGGGCTTCCCGCGTCGTCGCGCAGCAGGTACGAGGCGATCGAGACCGGGATCAGCTCGCCGGTTCGGAAGTGGCGCAGCGTGCTCTGGCCGCTCCAGCGCCCGTCCCGCACGACGGCGGGCTGCTCGACCGCGGCCGATTGCCGCAGGCCTTCGGCATCGAGGAAATCCGCGACCGTGTAGCGCTCGACGTCCTCGTGCTCGGCAAGACCGACCATGGCGCGCCCGGCCCGGTTGACGTAGACGACGCGCTGGTCGAGGTCCGCGATGGCGATGAAGTCGTCGGACAGCTCGACCAGAACGCGAAACGAACGGTCACCGAGCGCTGCTTCCGACGCCTTCTCGGTCCGCATGCCTCAAGTCCGCGCCGCGAGCGCGCGCCGATAAGCGCTCGTTCGCTCGCTCGCCCACCGCTTCGGCATCAACGTCGCCATCCGCTCATTATACGCCAAATGCGCGCGCGGTGCGGCCATACCATCGTGCACCAGCCGCCCGCCGATGGTACACGGCGGCGCTCGGCCTAGGCCTCTTGCTCGGTCGGGCGGATCAGCATCTCGTTGACCGCCATGCGGCGCGGGCGGGTGACCATGTAGAGCACCGCGTCGGCGATGTCGATCGCCTCCAGAATCTCGGCTTGCGCGAAGCGGGCCGCGATCTGCTCGCGGATCTCGGGCCGGTTGTGCGACTGCAGCTCCGTCGCGACCGCGCCCGGCTCGACCAGGCCGACCCGGACGTGGCGCTTGGTGACCTCCGCGCGCAGCGACTCGCTCAGCGCGCCGACCGCGAACTTGGTGGCGTTGTAGACGCCGCTGCCCGGGCGCGCGATCCGCCCCGCGACCGAGGAGACGTTGACCAAGTCGGCGACCCGGCGCGGCCCCGACTCCGCGGCTTCGAGCAAGTGCGGCAAGGCGGCGTGGGTGCACTGCAGCAGCGCGCGCACGTTGAGGTCGAGCATGCGCGTCCACTCGCCGACGTCGGCGCCGACCATCGGCCCGAGCAGCATCACGCCGGCGTTGTTCACCAGGATGTCGAGCCGGCCCAGCTCGCGCACCGCCGACTCGACCGCCTCGCCGGCCTGGTCGGGATCGGCCGAAGACCTGCCGGGCGCGATCCTGTTCTTCGCCAGCGACGACGCGGCGTTCATCACCGGCCAGGTCATCAGCGTGTCCGGCGGCCTGACGATGGCAGGCTAAGGAATAAACCACATGCAGTACGAAGACATCCTCTACCGGATCGAGGCCGGCGTCGCGCACATCACCATCAACCGGCC
>JASLGJ010000188.1 GCA_030150085.1 Candidatus Elarobacter sp.
GCGCGAAGCTGCCGGGCGCGACCCGGATCATCGGGTCGACCAGGACCAGCGAGCGCGCGAGTACGTCGACGATCTGGCCGAGTTGCTCGGCACCCCGCCGGGCGAGGCCCGCGATGCGGCGGTGCGGGCCCAGTTCGCGGGCGCGCACGAGGCCGACCGCGAGGGCAAGGTCCACGCCATGCGCGCGCTCTCGCTGGACACGCTGCGCCGGCTGGGCAGCGACAACCGCGCCGACGAAGGCGGCTGGGACCTCCGCCCGCTGCTGGCCGCGATGAAGCGCGACACGACGATCCTGCGCGCGGGCGAGGAGTCGGTCGTGGCCGACGACGACCTGGCCCAGCTCTCGCCCACGGTGCGGGTCGAGACGGTCGCCGAGCACGGCCACACGCTGCACCGCAGCGCGTTCGAGCGCTTCGCGGAAGCGGTGCGCGCGGCCGCGCCTTAGCGGAAGATCAGCGCTCGGCGGCGAGGCGGGCGGCGACGCCGAGCATCGCGGCGCCGCTGACGCGCGAGGTGACGCGCATGGCGCGCGGGCTGCGCAGCCAGGTGCGGGCGCGGTGCGCGAGCGCGCCGTACGTGCCGATCACCAGCCCGTCGCAGACGATGAAGGTCGCGCCCAGGATCGCGAACTGGAGCGCGACCGGGCGCGCGGGGTCGACGAACTGCGGCAGCAGCGCGCCGAAGAAGAGCACGATCTTGGGGTTGGCGAGCTGGGTCGTCAGGCCGAGCCGGAAGGCCCGCCCGCCCGCGCCCGGCGCGTCGAAGGCGAAGCCCCGGCCGCGGCTGAGCAGCGCGCGCAGGCCGAGATAGGCCAGGTAGGCGATGCCCAACCACTTGACCGCCAGGAACAGCGGCTGCGAGGCGATCAGCAGCGCGCCCAGCCCGAGCGCGCTGGCACCCACGAAAGCCGCGTCGCCGACGAGCACGCCGGCGTCGGCCGCGAGCGCGGCCCGCAAGCCGGCCCGCAGGGCCGAGGAGACGACGGCCACGACCGCCGGGCCCGGAACGAGCGCGACGCCGACCGCGACGAGCACGAACGTCATCCAGGTGTGGAGACTCATGCCCGCCACGACCGGCGCCGCGCGGCCGTGGTTGCTAGGGGGTCGGCGGGTCAGTTGCCGCGGTCGTGCTCGTGGCGGCTCTGCTCGCGCTGCTGCTGCTTGTCCCAGCCGCGGTGCTGGCCGTTGTCGTGCTGGTACTGGCCGTTGGCGTAGCGACCGCTGCCGTAGCCGTACTGGCCGTTGGTGTACTGACCGCTGTTGTACTGGCCGGGGCCGTAGTACTTACCGTTGATGTAGCCGCCCTGGGCGTTGGTATACTGGCCGTTGTAGCGGCCGTTGTTGTAACCGTACTGGCCGTTGTAGTTGCCGTTGTACTGGCCGGGGCCGTAGTACTTGCCGTTGATCCAGCCGCCCTGGGCGCTGGTGTACTGCCCGTTGTAGCGACCGTTGCTGTAGCCGTACTGCCCGTTGTTGTAGCCGTACTGCCCGTTGGTGTAGCCGTACTGGCCGTAGTTGTAGTTGCCGTTCTGGTCGGGATAGATCGTCTGGCCGTTGGGCTCGACGATGCGGCCGTCGGCGTAGACCGTGCCGCCGTTGGGCGTGTAGCCCACGACCGTGTTAGCCTGCTGCTGCTTGTGCTGCCAGTTGTCGTAGAGGATGACCGCGCCGGCCGCCGCGGCGGCGAGCAGGATGTCCTGGGTCGCGTTCGTGTCCGCTTGCGCGGGGCGGACCATCGCGCCGGTCGCGATGACGGCCGCGGCGCCGGCCGCGACCACGAGCTTGCTGAATCGGTTCTGCATGATGATTGCACCTCATTGTGACCGGCGCTTCGGAGCCCATCCGGTCCGTGGTGCCAGGATAACGCGCGAACTTGTGAAGACGTTCGGAACGAATGTACGAATGCGACGTACCGCGCAGCGGCCGTTCGGAACGCTCTACAGCGTCAGCACGAGCTTGCCGGTCACGCCGCGGTTCCACAGCCGCTCGGCCGCCTCGCCGATGCGGTCGAACGGCAGCACGTCGTCGATGCGCACGTCGAGGCGCTTGCTCGCGACGAGCGGCACGAGGCGCGCCAAGCCGGCGCCGGCCGGCTCGCGCTCGATCTCGTGGAACAGGATGAAGCCGTAGACCGACGCGCCGCCCAGGGCGTAGAACGGCGCGACCTCGACCGTGCTCGTGCGCTCCGCGCTGGTCCCGAACGTGATCACCATCCCGTCCTCGGCCAGCGCCGCCAGGGCGCTGGCGAACACCGCACCGCCGACCGACTCCAGCACCAGGTCGAACGGGCCCGCCGCGCTCGCGGCGCTCGCGTCGGCGCCCACGAAGACCTCGTCGGCATAGTCCGCGACGGCGGCGCGCTTCTCGGGCCGGTGGACCAGCCCCGCGACCCGCGCGCCCGCCAGGCGCGCGAGCTGGGTGGCGAACACGCCGACCCCGCCCGAGGCGCCGGTGACCAGCACCCGCCGCCCGAGCAGCGAGCCGCGCTTGCCCAGCGCGTAGAGCGCGGTCAGCCCGGCCACCGGCAGCGTCGCGGCCTGCTCGAACGAGACCTCGTCCGGCAGCAGCGCGAGGTTGCGCACCGGGGCCGCGATCAGCTCCGCCCAGGCCCCGCTGCCGAGCATGCCGACGACCCGCGCGCCCTGCGGCGGGCCGCCGCCGTCGGGG
>JASLGJ010000005.1 GCA_030150085.1 Candidatus Elarobacter sp.
TGATCGTCGAGGTCAAGGCGCGCGCGTCGGGCAGTTTCGGGCGCGCGGTAGGGGCGGTCGACGGGCGCAAGCGGGCCGCGCTGCGCGCGCTCGCGGCGGACTGGCTGCAGGTTGCCGCGCCGCGCGCGCGGGCCCGCTTCGACGTGGTGACGTTCGACGCCGGGCGGCCCACGCTGCACCGCGGAGCGTTCGCGTGACGACGCTGACCGGGCACACCCTGGCCGGGCGCTACCGGGTCGACGCGCCGATCGGGCGGGGCGGGATGGCCGACGTCTACCGCGGCGTCGACGTGCTGCTGGGCCGCCCGGTCGCGATCAAGATCCTGACCGGGCGCGACGAGCGCGAGCGCGAGCGCTTCCTCAAAGAGGCGCGCGCCATGGCGCAGCTCAACCACCGCGCGATCGTGGCGGTGTACGACGCGGGCGTCGAGGGCGACTGGTCGTACATCGTGATGGAGCTGGTCGAGGGCCGCACCTTGGCCGCGATCCCGGCCTCGCAGCTCACCGTGCACAGCGCGCTGCGGCACTACATCGAGATCCTCGAAGCGCTCGGCTACGCGCACGAGAGCGGGCTGATCCACCGCGACGTCAAGCCCTCCAACGTGATGGTGCTGCCCAACGGCGCGGTCAAGGTGATGGACTTCGGCCTGGCCCGCAACGCCAGCGAGATGTCGAGCGTCACCAACGCGGGCGAGATCGTCGGCACGATCGCCTACCTGCCGCCGGAGCGCTTCCTGGGCAAGCCGGCGGACGCGCGCGGCGACCTGTACTCGGTCGGCATCATGCTCTACGAGACGTTCACCGGCACGCTGCCCTTCAAGAGCGACACCGAGGACCTGGTCGCGGTGATCTTCGGGCACGTCAACGAGCCGCCGCCGCTGCCGCGCTCGATCAACCGCGCGGTGCCCCCGCAGGTCGAGCGGATCGTGATGAAGCTGCTCGAGAAAGAGCCCGACCGGCGCTACCAGAGCGCGCCCGAGGTCGTCGCCGCGCTGCAGGGCCTGCTCGGCCCGGCCGCGCCGGTGCCCAGCGACCCCGCCTTGCAGCAGCCGCCCTCGGCCGGCAGCGAACGGCCCACCCCGCCCAGCAAGGCCGAGGTGGACGCGCGCGCCATGCTCGACAAGACGTTCGGCAAGTCGCGCGCGGTCGACCTCGGCTACTCCGAGACGCTGGCCGGCATGCTCGCCACGCGCAAGCGCGACTACCCCGAGGCGCTGCGCGCCTACCGCGCCGCGCTGGCCGCCTTCGCGCAGGCCGGCAACGAGATCGAGGGCGCGAAGACCGCGATCAAGTACGGCGCGATGATCCTGCAGAAGAACAGCGAGGGCGACTTCGGCAACCGGCGCGAGCTCTCCGACGCGGTGGACACGGTGACCGACGCGCTGCCCAGCTTTCGCGGCCGCAAGATGCTCAAGGAGCTGGAAGAGGGCGAGCGGCTCCTGTACGCCCTGCAGCGGCTGCTGATCCGCAACCGCTGACCCGAGCCGAGGAACCATCGTGAGACGAATCGACCAGAGTACCGTGCTCGGCTACCGCGCGCTGTTCGGCGTCGGCTTCGTCGCGCTCGGCGCGCTCACGCTGTGGCGCATCCTGGTCACCCCCGCGCCGGGCGCGAACAAGTCGCTCGGCGTGCTGCTGGCCGTCGTGCTGATCGGCCTGGGCATCACGCGCATCGTCCAGTACGTGCGCGGGCGCAACGCCGTCTCGCGGTGACGATCGCCGCGGTCGAGCACCGCGACGCCGGCGCGGCGCTGCGCCGGCTGGCCACGCCCAACGCGCTGGCACTGGTCAGCGACCAGCTGCTGAGCATCGTCGACACGATCGCGGTCGGCGCGCTGGGGACCGCCGCGCTGGCCGGGATCACCGGCGCGACGGGCGTGTTCATGGTGCTCGGGATCGGCCTGGCCGCCTTCTTCACCGGGCTGCGGATCGTGGGCGCGCAGGCCATCGGGGCGGGCCGGAGCGAGCGCTTCGGCGCGGTCGTGCGCGCGGCCGCGGTCGTCCCGCTGGCGATCGCGCTGCTCGCCGTGCTGGTCTCGCTGCTCGGGGCGCGCCCGCTGCTGCAGGTCATTCTCCCGCCCGACGCCGCGCTCGACGCGGCCGCGCGCTACCTGACCCTGCGCGCCGTCTGCCTGCTGCCGATGGTCTGCAGCGGCCTGCTGATCACGGCCTTCGCGACGGCGGGCGACTCCGGCTTGGCGCTGCGCGTGCTGCTGGTGATCAACGCGGTCCACGTGCCGCTGGTGTTCGTGCTCGTGCTGGGCACCGGCACGCACCACCCGCTCGGGCTGACCGGGGCGGGGCTGTCGTCGCTGGTCGCGGAGCTGGTCGGACTGGCGTACGCGGTGCGCGAGACGCTGCGCCGTCCCGAGTTCGGCATCTTCCGTTCCTGGCGGATCGACCGCAAGCTGGTCGCGGCGACGACCTCGCTCTCGTGGCCGGAGTTCGTGTTCCTGACCCTGCAGATCGCCCCCGAGCCGGTGACGGTCGCGCTGCTCGCCCCGGCCGGGACCGAGGCGGTCGCGGCGTTTCGCGCCATGTCGCTGGTCAGCGACGCGACCTGGGCCGTCCCGGGCTCGCTCGGCGACGCGGCGGAAGTGGTGCTCGGCCAGCGCATCGGCGCGCGCGACTACGCCGGGGCGCGGGCGTTCGGGCGCGAGGCGATCCGGATCGCGGTCCTGGTCGGGGCGGGGATCGGGCTGCTGGTCGCCGCGGCGGCCTGGCCGCTGGCCGCGCTGGTGACGCTCAGCCCGGTGCTGGCGGGGCTGGTCGCGCTCCCGCTGGCGCTGCACGTCGCGCTGACGCTCCCGCTCAAGTGCTACGCCATGACCGTGCTGGCCCCGATCCGGGCCGCGGGCGACACCCGCTTCGTGATGGTGATGGGCATCGCGACCAGCGTGGTGGCGCTGGCCGGCTTGGTGCTGCTGATTCGCGGCCTGCACCTGGGCCTGTGGGGCTTCCCGCTGGCCTGGATCGTGACGTGGCTGGTGCGCAGCGGAATCACCGCGCTGCGCCTGCGCTCGGGCGACTGGGAGCGCCGCCGGCTGGCGGTCTAGGACGCGAGCTGGCCGAAGCTGTCCACGTCGTCGGCTTCGAGCACGTCGAGCACGCGGTCCAGCTCGGGGCGCTTGACCATCACCGGGTGCCGCTCGCGGATCAAAGCCTGGTCGTCGGCCGACATGCGGCTGACCGTGAACGACTCCAGCTTGCGATTGACCTCGGCCGCGACCGCGGGATCGACCCGCTCGCGCAGCCAGGCCACCACCTCGTCCTCGTCCTTGGCCGAGGCGACGACCGCGCGCAGAGCCTCCATGTCGATCCCGGCCCGGCGCAGCGCGTAGGCGCTGAAGCCGTGGTCGTGGTTGAGGTACGAGCCCACGTGGCCGCCGGGCAGCTCGGCGCGCAGCTTGTCGATCGTGCGCGGGAGGAACATCAAGCCCAGCAGGGTCTCACGGGGAGCGCGCGGCGGGCGGGTGGTCAGATCGAGGGGTTCCATGGCTGAGCGCCGCACTTCGAGCCGACCCCGCCCCGTTCCCGGAAACCAGGAGTGCCGCCCATGGCCTGCCCGCCCCAGATCTTCGACGCCGTCTCGCCCTCCGCGTGGAGCTGCCTGCAGAGCGCGGTCGCCGAGAAGCTCGGCATCGCCGTCTCGGGCGACAGCGGCCAGGCCGGCAAGATGGGCGTGACGATCGGCTGGAGCTACGACCCCGCGGCCCAGCGGCTGACCCTGACCTGTCTGAACAAGCCGTTCATCGTGTCCTGCGACTACGTCAACGACCAGATCGCCCAGGCGGTGAACGGGTCGGGGTGTCTGTAGCGTTTGGCCGCAGCGCGCTCAGCGCGCCAGGTAGCGCTTGCGCAGCTCGTCGATCACGACGGCGAGCAGGATCACCACGCCCAGCACGATCTGCTGGGTGTAGGACTCGATGTTGAGCAGGTTCATCACGTTGTTGAGCACGCCGATCAAGAGCGCGCCGAAGAACGTGCCGACGATCGTGCCGCGCCCGCCCATCAGCGACGTTCCGCCGACCACCACCGCCGCGATGGCCTGCAGCTCGTAGCCTGTCCCGGTCTGGGGCGAGCCCGAGGCGAAGCGAGCCATCAGCAGCAGCCCGGCCAGCGCCGCGCAGCCGCCCGAGATCACGTACACCAATGTCTTGACCTTGCGCACGTCGATCCCGGCCAGGCGCGCGGCTTCCTCGTTGCCGCCGTCGGCCAGCACGTAGCGCCCGTACGCCGTGCGGCCGAGCAGGATCGCGAAGAGCACCGACACGAGCGCCATCACGACCACGATCCAGGGGATCGCGCCGGCCAGCGTGCCCGTCCCGAGCCAGTCGAACGGCGTGCTGTCGGCGAGCGGAATCGGCTGCCCGTGGGCCAGGATGTAGGCCAGCCCGCGCGCGACCTGCATCATCGCCAGCGTCGTGATGAACGGCGGCAGGTTCAGCTTCACCACCGGCAGCGCGTTGATCCAGCCCGCCGCGCACCCCACCGCCAGGCCGACCAGCAGCGTCACCGCGAACGTGCCCGGCCCGCCCAGGTGCAGCGTGTTGGCGACGAGCGCCATCACCACCCCGGCCAGCCCGACCAGCGAGCCGACCGAGAGATCGATCCCGGCGGTGATGATCACGAAGGTCTGTCCCACCGCCATGATCGCATTGACCGAGATCTGGCGCAGGACGTTGGTCAGGTTGCCGGCGTTGAGGAAATTGCCGTGCGTGAGCACGTTGACGACCACCACCAGCACGACGAGCGCGCCCGCCAGGCCCGCGGTGCGCAGCGTCGCGGCGCGGCGCTTCTGCGCCGCGGCGTCGTCGCTGCGCGCGTCCATCACGGCCTTGACCTCGACGGCCTTCGCGGCGCCGGCGACCGTGCCGTCCAGCGCTTCGCTCCCCGGACCTTTGCCGTCCGGCGGCGCCGTCTCCGGACCCTGGTGCGGAACCGACATCAGGCCGCCACCCCGGTCGCGACGGCGATCACCCGGTCGGGCGTGGCCTCGGCGCGCGCCAGGTCGGCGCGCACCTGCCCGCCGCGCACGACGAGCACGCGGTGGGACATGCCCAAGACCTCGGGCAGCTCGCTGGACACCATCACGATCGCGGCCCCCTGCCGCAGGAGCTCGACCATCAGACCGTAGATCTCGGCTTTCGCCCCGACGTCGATCCCGCGCGTCGGCTCGTCGAACAGGAACACCCGGGCCTCGCCGATCAGCCACTTCGCCAGCACGACCTTCTGCTGGTTGCCGCCCGAGAGGTTGCGCACGGTCTGCTCGCCCGAGGGCGTGCGGATGCGCAGCTCGGCGATCTCGCGGCTGGTGGTCGACGTCTCGGCCCCGCGGTCGACGAACGCGCCGTGCAGGAACCGGTTCAGGTGCGCCAGGGTCGTGTTCTCGCGCACGCTCATGCCGAGCACCAGCCCCTGCGCCTTGCGGTCCTCGGTGATCAGCGCGATGCCGGCCCGGATCGCGCTGCGCGGCGAGCGCACCACGACCCGCTCGCCGGCGATCCGGATCTCGCCCCGGGTCGGCACGTCGGCGCCGGCGATGGCGCGCACGATCTCGGTCCGCCCCGCGCCGACCAGTCCGGCCAGCCCGACGATCTCGCCCGCGCGCACGCTGAACGACACGTCGGCCACGCCCACCCCGCCCGCCGAGGACAGGCCGCGCACGTCGAGCACGACCGGCGCGCCGGGCGCGACCGGCGGCAGGTCGGGGAAGTGGTTCTCGAGCGCGCGGCCGACCATCAGGCGGATCATCTCGTCCTGCGGCAGGTCGGCGACGGCGCGCGTCTCGATGGCCTTGCCGTCGCGCAGCACGGTCACCCGGTCGGCGATGCGCGGCAGTTCCTCGAGCCGGTGCGAGATGTAGACGAACGCCACGCCCTGGGCCTTGAGCCGCCCGATCAGCGCGAACAGGGCGTCGGTCTCGCGCTCGGTCAGGGCCGCGGTCGGCTCGTCCATCACGATCAGGCGCGCCTCGCGCACCAGGCACTTCGCGATCTCGGTGAGCTGCTGCTCGGCGACGGCCAGACGGCGGGCGGGCCGGTCGAGCGGGAGCGCGATGCCCAGTTCGGCCAGCACCTCGGCCACGCGCGCGGCGGCGGCCGCACGGTCGAGGAATCGTCCCTTGCGCGGCTCGACGCCCAGCACCACGTTCTCGATCACGCCCAGGTCGGGCACGAGGTTGAACTCCTGGTAGATCATCCCGATGCCGAGCTCGGTCGCGGCGTTGGGGCCGTCGATGGTGACCGGCTGCCCGTGCACCAGGATCGCGCCGGAATCGGCCGGCTGCGCGCCGGCCAGGATCTTCATCAGGGTCGACTTGCCCGCGCCGTTCTCGCCGACCAGCGCGTGCACCTCACCGGCCCGCACGTCGAAGCTGACGCCGTCCAGCGCGCGCACGCCCGGAAACGTCTTGACGATGTCCCGCATCTCGAGCAGCGGCTCCGCGCCCCCCATGCTATGCATGGGGCCCCCGAACGCTAGGGCCCGGCAAATATTTTACTTCGCGTCGGCCTTGGTGTAGGTGCCGACCGCGACGGCGATCTTGGCGGGCGGCTTCTGGCCGCCGAACGCGTCGTGGATCGCGTCGATCGTCTTGGCGCCGATCTGGTCGGGGTGCTGGATCGCGTCGCCGTACATCGAGCCGTTGGCGATCGCGGTGCGGGCCTCGGGCGCGGCGTCGTAGCCGACCACCGCGATGGCGCCCTTCTTGCCGGCCGCCTCGACGGCTTTGGCCGCGCCCAGCGCCGAGTCGTCGTTGATCCCGAAGACGCCCTTGAGGTCCTTGTGCGACTGCAGGATGTCTTCCATCGACGAGGAGGCCTTGGCGCGCTCGCCGCCGCCGTCGATGTCGGCCACGATCTTCACCTCGGGGCAGCCGTCGGCCAGGGCCTGCCTGAAGCCCTTCACCCGGTCCTGGACCGAGGTCACCTCGGGCTCGTCGATGATCGCGACCGAGCCGCTCTTGACCGCCGCGCACATCAGCTTGCCGGCCTGGGCCCCGCCCTGGACGTTGTCGCTGGCGATGTGGGCCACCACGGTGCCCTGGCTGGACGCGTTGGCGATGTCGGCGGTGAAGACCGGGATGTTGGCCTTGTTGGCCTCGACGATCGCGCTCCCAATGGCCTTGGAGTCGTACGGGGTCAGGACGATCGCGTCGACCTTCTTGGAGATGAAGTCCTCGACTTGGTTCTGCTGCTTGGCGCTGTCGCGCGCCGCGTCGACGACCTGCACGGTGTAGCCGTACTTGGCCGCCTCGGCCTTCATCCCCGACTCCATGTCTTGGTAGAACTGGGCTTCGCGGTTCTGCACCGAGAAGCCGATCGTCTTGCTCCCCGACGAAGCCGCCGCCCCGCTGGCGGCCGGCGCGGCCGAGCTCGAAGCCGGTGCTTCGCTGCCCGCCGCTGCGGGCGCGGAGCTTTCGGTCGCGGTGGACGTGGTGGTCGTCGTGGTCGACGTGTCGGACGACTTGGCGCAGCCGGCGAGGGCCACGGCGAGCGCGCATGCGAGAACCAGGGGCTTCTTCATACCGAGCAACTCGATGCGGGAGCGGGGGGCGGAACCCCTGCGAGGCGGGTTTTGCCAATCTACTTGAGACGAATTCTCAAGTAAGTTGGCCGTGCCCAGAACAAGCGGGACGGACGGCCCAACGCGCCCCGTAGGACTGGGGAGCACGCCGGGACTCGCGAGTTCGCGGCCGGTCCACGTCGGCGGATACAATTTTCGTTCCTGCCGCTGAACCGAAAAACCACGCACGAAATACGGCTCCCTGAGACGCGCGGGGTACTATACCGTACCGAAAATCGGGCGTACAAGGGCCGGTCCGGAGCGCCGCACGGTGCACGCGTTCGCAACGGACTCCACCTCGTGTGCGCAGCTTCCGCGCGAGCTGTCCGACGGCAAAAACGCTGTTCCGACCGGCATTTGCGCCACCGCCGCCGAGGTTATCCACAGTATTCGCGCTCGCGGCTGTGCACCGTGTGGAGACCGATTCGCAGGACGCCGAACCCCCTTGCCGCCCGAGCGCGCCGGCGTGAAGGCCGGGCGAGATGCTCGCCCTCGCTTTCTCCGCCGCCATCGCCGGGATCGACGCTCACGTCGTCCGGGTCGAGACCGACTCGGCCGCCGGCGTCCCCACCTTCTCCATCGTCGGCCTGCCCGACCGCGCCCTCAACGAGGCGCGCGAGCGGGTCCGCGCCGCCCTGGTCAATTCCGGCTTCGGCTTCCCGCCCGGCCGGCTGCTGGTCAACCTCGCCCCGGCCGACGTCCGCAAGAGCGGGCCCGGCTTCGACCTGCCCATCGCGCTGGCGCTGCTCGCGACCGACGAGCAGCTCGCCGGCACCGCCCTGCGCGAGCACGTCGTCTGCGGCGAGCTGGCCCTGGACGGCAGCCTGCGCGCCGTCCCGGGCGTGCTGGCCATGGCGCTGGCCGCCAAGCGGGCCGGCTTCGCCAGCATCGTGGTCCCGGCCGCCAACCGCGCCGAGGCGGCCCTGGTCGACGGGCTCGACGTCTACGCCGTGCCCACCCTCTCCGACGCGGTCGCGGTCGTGCTCGGCCACGGGGCGAAGTTCCGCCGCCGCGGCGCGACCGTGCTGGACGACCCCGAGCGGGCCGGCGTGGGCGACTTCGCCGACGTGAAGGGCCAGACGCTGGCCAAGCGGGCCCTGGAGATCGCCGCGGCGGGCGGCCACAACCTGGTCCTGGTCGGCCCGCCGGGCTGCGGCAAGACCATGCTCGCGCGGCGGCTGCCCTCGATCCTGCCCGCGATGACCAGCGCCGAGGCGCTCGACGTGACCAAGGTCCACAGCATCGCGGGACTGCTCGGCACCTGCCCGCGGGTCGTCGCGACGCGCCCCTTCCGCGCCCCGCACCACACCGCCAGCCGGGTCTCGCTGGTCGGCGGCGGCACGGTCCCGCGCCCGGGCGAGATCTCGCTGGCCATGAACGGCGTGCTCTACCTGGACGAGCTGGGCGAGTTCCCGCGCGCGACGCTCGAGGTGCTGCGCCAGCCGCTCGAAGAGGGCGCGGTGACGATCGCCCGCGCCGCCGGCACGCTCACGTTTCCCGCCCGCTTCACGCTGGTCGCCTCGATGAACCCCTGCCCGTGCGGCTTTCGCGGCGTGCGCGGCTCGGACTGCCGCTGCGACGACGCCGCGGTGCAGCGCTATCTGGGCAAGCTCTCCGGCCCGCTGCTCGACCGCATCGACCTGCACGTCGCGGTGACGCGCGTGCCGTTCGAGGAGCTGGTCGAGACCGCACCGCAGGCCGAATCGTCGGCCACCGTGCGCGCCCGCGTCGAAGCCGCACGCGCGCGCCAAGCCGAACGCTTCGCGCGCGATGACGCGATCACTCGCGACACGAGAACCAACCGCACCAGCGGTACCGATGGCGCCGGCGGCACCAACGACACGCCGGCGACCGGCGGCGCGACGACGAACGCCGCGATTCCGGCCGCCGCGGTGCGCCGGCTCTGCCCGCTGGATGCCGGGGCGCTCGCGCTGGTCGAAAGCGCGGTCACCCGCGGCGCGCTGAGCGCGCGCGCCTTCGACCGCATCGCGCGTGTCGCGCGCACCATCGCCGATCTGGCCGGCAGCGAGCGCATCGGGCGCGAGCACGTCGCCGAGGCGCTGGTGTACCGCGACGGCCGGGCGCGCTGACGGCGCGCGATCAGGCGCGCGCTAACGCAACAGCGCGCTAGCAGCTCAGCGGGAGCGGGTCGCCGGCGATCGTGTAGACCACGGTGTTGCTCGCGAACAGCGGCACGAGGAACGCCACCAGCCGTTTCAAATCGGCGTTGTGCAGGCGGG
>JASLGJ010000010.1 GCA_030150085.1 Candidatus Elarobacter sp.
GCCGCCTGCAACGGCGGCGGAGGCGGCAGCCAGCCGCTGGGGACGCCGCCCTTCGGCGTCAGCCCCGGCTCGACCGCGCCCGCGCAGGTGCGCATCGTCGGGGTCGGTGACAGCCTGACCGCCGGCACGCAGTCGGGCGGCACGGTCGGCGCCGGCATTCCCAGCGCCGGCACCGCGCCGGGCGTGGGTACCGTCGGCGCCGTTCAGGAGACGCAGGAGCACGGCTTCTTCGCGCTGATCTGGGAGCAGGCCAACGGCGTCAGCCAGAGCGTGCTCGAGAACCCCGCCACCTCGCCCCTGCCGCTGATCGCGCCGCTGGGCATCGGCGGCATCCTGGCCAAGACCAGCAGCGGGTTCCCCGCCGGTCTGACCACGCCGTGCCAAGGTCAGCGCCTGGCCGCGTTCACGCCCAGCGGCGGTCTGAGCGACCGGCTCAACCCGCAGGTCACCCCGTACGACCTCGGCGTGCCGGGCATGACGACCCACGAAGCGGTCGCGATGTTCCAGCCGATCGCGAGCTGCGTCGCGCCGGCCGACACGGCCACCCTCGCGCAGACCGCCTCGGGCCGCGCGCTGCTCGGGCTCAACCAGCTCGTCGCCGGCGAGAGCGAGAACTTCTACCCGGTGCTGGCCAACTTCGGCGCGCGGGTGACCCCGATCCAAGCCGCGGTCTCGCTGCACGCGAACCTGGCCACGCTCTACCTGGGCTCCAACGACCTGCTCCACTTCGCGTTCGCCAACGGCGGCTCGCCGCCGGCCGATCCGGCCGCGCTGGGAGCCGACATCGCGAACATGATCGGCCAGCTCCAGGCCAGCGGCGCGAAGGTCGCGGTCGGCAACCTGGTCGACGTGCTGGGCGCGGCGACGTTCTTCCCGGTCGCGTCGACGACCGAGCCGAACTACGAGCAGAACCTCGACGGCTTCCTCCAGGCCGCGATCATCGCGCAGGCGGTGCAGCAGTTCCACATCACCCCCGCGCAGGCCGCGGCCAACCCGGCCGTGCAGCAGCAGATCGCGCTCGCCTACGCCGCCGCGCACCAGTACGCGCAGGCCGAGATCGCCCAGACGCACCTCGGGCCCAACGGCTACTTCCTGCTCCCGGTGCTGCTCGAGACGGTGGCCGCGATTCTGCAGCAGCAGCCGGTGCCGCAGCTCATCACCGCGAGCAACCCGACCGGCGCGGGCGAGATCGTCAGCGACCAGGTGGCGCTCGAGGTCAAGAGCCTCAACGCGGCTTACAACCAAGCCATCGCGGGCGCGGTGCAGCAGACCGGCGCGGTGCTGGCCGACCAGGCCGCGCTGTTCCAGGGCGCCGCGGCGCTGCGCGCGCAGGGCAAGCCGTTCCCGGTCGACGCCCAGGGCGACCTGGCCTCGCTGCAGTACGGCGGCGGGTTCTTCAGCCTCGACGGCCTGCACCCGTCCAACACCGGCTACGCGCTGATCGCCAACACCTTCATCGCGGCCTTCGACCAGAAGTACGGGCTCACGATCCCGCCGGTGGACGTCCACTCGGTGTACGTCAGCGACCCGTACTCGCCGGTGAACTTCTCGAACGTCAATGCCAGTTCGTATCTCCGTGCGACACGCTGAGCGCGCGCTCGTGACCGGCATCCTCGGCGTCGCCCTGCTCGGGGCGGCGCCGGGACCGGCCGCGAACGCCTTCCTCGAGGCCTGGGCGAAGGTGCCCAGCTACACCTGCAACATCAAGGTGCACGAGACCAAGAGCAGCGACGTCCAGGACCGGACGTATCACTACCAGTACCTCAAGCCGCACTTCGCCAAGATCGACATCACCGGCGGCCCCGGCCGGGGCGGCGGCGCGGTCTGGAAGGGCGGCGACAAGGTGAGCGGCCACCAGGGCGGCTTCCTGAGCGGGATCCACCTCACGATCAGCATCCACGACTCGCGCGCGGTCGACCTGCGCGGCGGCACGATCGACGAAGGCTCGTTCCAGAACATGGCCGACGCGATCAAGGCCGCCGCCTCGGAAACGACCGCCGAGGAGACCGTGAACGGCGCCGCGACCGACGCGGTCAGCATTCCCTACAGCGACGCCAACGGTGCGACCAAGCGCACCGTGTACCTGTCCAAGACGACGCACCTGCCGGTGCGCCGGGTGACGTACGCCGGCAGCGCGGTGGTCGAGACCGAGGACTTCACCGACGTGAACCCGGCCGCGAACCTCAAGGAAAGCGACTTCTAGGTCGGCGCGTGACGATCGGCATCGACGGGCGGCGCATCGGCTTCGACGATTCGGGCGGAGCGGGCGCGCCGCTCGTGTTGCTGCACGGTTTTCCGCTCGACCGCACGATCTGGGACGAGCAGCTGCTCCCGGCCCTGGCCGGCACGCGCGTGATCCGGGTCGACCTGCGCGGCTGCGGCGAGTCCGAGCCCGGCAGCGGTCCGGCACTGATGGAAGCGCTGGCCGGCGACGTGGCCGGCCTGCTCGACGCGCTGCACGTCGAGCGCGCGGTGCTGGCCGGGCACTCGATCGGCGGCTACGTCGCGCTGGCGTTCTTTCGCATGTACGAGGAGCGCGTGGCGGGGCTGGCGCTGGTGGCCAGCCACACCGCGGCCGACGCCGCGCCGCAAAGCGGCGCGCCGAACGCGCCCGCGGTGCAGCGCGAGCTGGCCGCCGGGCGTGACGACCTCGCCGCGCGGCTGGAGCGCGAGGGCACGATGGAAGCCGCGATCGAGAGCTACCTGCCGCGCTACTTCGCGCCCGCGACGTATCGCGGCAAGCCGCGGGTGGTGGAGCGCGCGCGGGCGGTGATGGCGCGCCAGGACCCGCGCGCCTGCGCGGATCTGGTGCGCGGGATGAAGCAGCGCGTCGCGAGTGACGACCTGCTGGCCGACGTGCGCGTGCCGGCGCTGGTGCTCGCGGGCGCGCACGACGTCTACATCGCGCCCGCCACGCTGCGCGCGACCGCCGCCGCCATGCCGGACGCGGCCTACGTGGAGATGGAAGAGGCGGGACACCTGCCGCAATTCGAGGCGCCCGAGCGCACGGCGCGCGCGCTGGCCGAGCTCGCGGCCCGCGCGCGCACGTGACCACGAGCGGCTAGATCTTAGCGCTCGGAATAATACGGAGCAGCGAGGTTGGTCTGAGCGACCGAGCGCGGTCTCTCAACCGTTAGACCGACTTCGCCCACGAGTTGCACCGCCTAGGCGCGGAGCCGCAGACTGTGGGTGCCGATTCCCAAGCCCGACACCGGCAGCGAATTCCTACGAACGTACGCATTCCTCAAATTTCGGACTGATGCTGGTGGAGGATTGCATGTTGCAAGATCGCAATGTCGTGGTAACACGTCTCTTCAAGGGTGATGGGCATGGCTTATGTACGAGTTGGGTCTGTTCTGGTCGCTGCCGTACTCGCATCTGGGTGTGGAAGTGGGGGTACGGTCGGCAGTTTACCGCAAACATCACGGGACGTTGCAGCAGCAGAGCGAATGCAGGTATCAGGGGGTTCCACCGGTCAAGCACCGCCGCGCTTAGCGGGAGAAAGCGTGTCACGGTATCTCAAGCGCGTTGCCCGAAAAATTGCTGATGACGACATTGATGATCACATTGATGCCGACGTCAATGGGCAAGAGCGAAGCGTCATTCGCTCGATAATGCTTTCGGAACCAACGTATGCACGGGAGAACGTGGTCTATGTCGACAGAGCCGGCCACATTTTCTCAAACCATCACGCAATGGCGGAAGCGACGCAAATCCTACGTCCGGTCCCGGGTCGTCCGGGTATCGTAAGCGATAAAAGTGGTCGTACGTTCGCTTTGCCGCCGTCCACGCGTAAGCCGGTGGCCC
>JASLGJ010000057.1 GCA_030150085.1 Candidatus Elarobacter sp.
GCGGCGCGTCGTTGGCGTGCAGGGTGGTGAACACGATCTGCCCCGCCAGCGCGGCCGAGACGGCCACCGCCGCGGTCTCGGCGTCGCGCATCTCGCCGACCATGATGGCGTTGGAGTCCTGGCGCATGAACGCGCGCAGCACGGTCGGAAAGGTCAGTCCCGCGCGCGGGTTGACCTGCACCTGCGCCACGCCGCGCAGCCGCATCTCGACCGGGTCCTCGACCGCGCAGACGTTGCGCGTCGCCGCGTCGAGCTGCGCCAGCGAGGCGTACAAGGTCGTGGTCTTGCCGCTCCCGGTCGGCCCGCTGACCACGACGAAGCCCCACGGCGCGCTCGCCGCGGCGCGATAGCGTTCCAGCAGCTCGGGCGCCATGCCCAGCCCGGCCAAGTCGGGTGCGGCGGCGTGGTGGTCCAGCAGGCGCACGACGAGCTTCTCGCCGTCGACCGTCGGCAGCGAGGCGACGCGCGCGTCGATGCTGCGCCCTTCGAACGGCACGCCGTAGCGGCCGTCCTGCGGCTGGCGGCGGTCGGCGATGTCGAGCCCGGCCAGCAGCTTCAGGCGCGATACGAACGAGGGGAATATCTCGGCCGGGACCGGTTCCAGCTCGCGCAGGATGCCGTCGACGCGCAGCCGCACGCGCCCCGCGCCGTCCGGGGTCGGTTCGAGGTGGACGTCGCTGGCGTGCGCCGCGACGGCCTGCGCGAGCACGAGGTCGAGCGCGCGCACCGCCGGCGTGTCGCCGCGCTCGCCGCCGGCCGAGGCCAGCTCGCCGTACGCGACGCGCAGCTTGGCGCGGATCCGCTCGCGCGCCAGCGGCAGCGGGCGCAGCTTGAGCCGCGTCGCGGCGCGCAGCGCATCGAGCACCGCCTCGTCGGCGGGATCGGGGAGCGCGACGGCCAGCACGCCGTCGGCGACGGTCAGCGGCAGCGCGTCGAGGCGAAACGCGAGCGCCCGCGGCACGCGCGCGACCGCCTCGGGGCTCGGGGCAAAGCTGAATTCAACCGCACTCAAAGGTGCGGGTGTGACGAGCGCCATTCCGGTTCGTGACCTCGGGAAAAGACAGCGAGAACCGGGTCGTTAGGCGCGCCCGTTCAGGCGCTCCTCAAGCCCGGCAAGGACACGAATCGGAAACAACGTTTGTCAAGCTAAGGCAACATTAGCCCGCTTCCATTAAACTTTCTTAATCTAGGGAACGCTCGTTCGGTTCTTCGTTTCGATCCGCGTGCGTACCATGGGGCGACGGACGGCGCGACGGAATTCGCCGAATACCGGAAAGGGCGTGCGTCGGCGCGAATCTCGTGGCGCGATGATGACGGCGCACACCGAGTACCTGACCATCCGCACCGAGCGGCGCTACGAGATTCGCGACGTCACCGAGCACGCCGAGCGGGTGCGCGCGGCGGCCAAGCTGTGGGACGGCGTCGTGCTGGTCAGCACCATGCACATCACCTCGAGCGTGTTCGTCAACGACCACGAGTCGGGGCTGTGGCGCGACATCCTGGAATGGGTGGAGAAGCTGGCGCCGGCCGGGCTGGACTACGCGCACCACCAGACCGGCGAGGACAACGGCGACGCGCACCTCAAGCGCATGCTGCTCGGCCACCAGGTGCTCGTGCCGGTCACCGAAGGCCGGCTCGATCTCGGGCCTTGGGAGCGCGTCCATTACGGCGAGTTCGACGGCCTGCGCCCCAAGCGCGTGCTGTTCAAGGCCTTCGGCCTCGCGCAACCGGCCTAGCGGAGGCGGGCGCGCGGACCGGCGCCACGCGAACGAACGGGGCCGCGATTCGCTCGCGACCCCGCCGTTTCACGCCCGCTTTCGCGCGCGGGGCCGGGTTTACGGGTTGGTCGGGGTCTGCGGGTTGCCGGCCAGCGGCGCGAACGGCTGGGCGGCGAAGACCGCGGCGCGCGGCGTGCCGTTGCCCAGCACGTAGTTGTAGCCGGGGGTCGCAGGGTAGCCGTTGTCGCCGGGGATGTTCTGGCGGTAGGCGGCATTGCCGAACGCGGCCGACAGCGCGTAGATGTAGCCGTTGGCGTTGCCCAGGCGCGTCCCCAGCGTCTGCTCGGTGACCGCCAGCAGGCCCATGAACTCGGGCGACGAGGCGCTGGTGCCGATCAGCAGGTAGAGCCCGCCGCCGACCGCGGTGATGTCGCTGGAGCGGGCCGGATCGCAGGGCTGCACCGAGCCCTCCGGGCAGCCGCCCATGTGCATCGCGACGTCGGGGATCGTGCGCTGGCCCGAGCGGGTGTTCACCAGCAACTGGTACCAGGGCCGGTTGAACAAGACGCTGATGCCGCCGCCCGAGCCCCAGATCTCGTTGGGCAGCGCGCCCTGCGCGGGGTCGAAGCGATCGTAGTACGCGTTCTCCGAGACGTACGAGGAGTTCAGCGAGCCGCTGACGCTGGCGGTGACCAGGTTGGTGCCGCCGACCGCGGTCACGTCGGGATCGTCGGCCGGGCTGGAGACGCCCTTGATGAACCGGGTGCCGGCCACGTTCTCGCACTCGTACGCGCCCTCGTCGCCGGAGCTGGCCACGAAGGTGATGCCCTGCGCGTTGCCCTGGCGGAAGATGTCGTGGTACTGCTGCAGGATCGAGGTGTAGTCGGTGCCGCCGTTGTACGCCTTGGTGTAGTACAGCTCGCACAGGCCGAACGACGAGTTCACCGCGTCGACCTTGTTGTCGTCGACGACGGCCTGGTAGCCGGCCAGGATGTCGTTGTCGTACAGGCTGGGGATGTTGTAGAGCACCAGGTGCGCGCCGGGCGCGCTGCCCAGCGACTGCTGCACGTCGAGGCTGGCCTCGAACGAGTCGCCGCTGTTGGGGTCGAACGGCGCGCCGCCGTTGACCGGGCGCCGCTCGATGACCGGCACCGGCGCCTTCTCGTGGCCGAAGTAGAGCGCCAGGTCGCTGTCGAGCACGTCGGAGTCGATCACCACGCCGATGCTGCGGCCGCGGCCGTTGGCGGTCTGGTAGGCAGGGTACCCGTAAGCTTGCTTGAGGTCGGTGAACCAGTACGGGCCGACGTCGGAGTAGCGGTTGGCCGGCGTCTCGACCCACGGCGTCTTGCTGACGCGCTTGGAGTCGACGTGCTTGGCCAACTGCGAGACGTTGACCGTGGCGCCGAGCTTGGTCAACGACTGCGGCAGGACCGGCGCGCGGTCGAGGCTCAGCCCGGAGCGCCCGCGCTGCGTCGTCTGGCGGACGTGGATGCCGAAGGTCTGCTCGACGGTGGCCTGCGGCGCCGCGGCGAGCACGCCCTGCGAGGTGACGTGGGTGTCGAAGCCCTGGCCGCGCAGCGCGGTCGCGACGGTGGCCAGATCGGTCGCCGACGGACCGTAGGCGGCGCGGAACTGCTGCGGGGTGAGGAAGTGGTGGTAGTCGGGCGAGCTCTTGTCGCCCTGGCGCTGGATCAGCGCGTCCAGGTCGGCCGCGTTGCGCAGCGGCAGGTGGACGGAGACCATCAGGCCCCCGCGCAGCGCCGCGCTGGGCACGCTCGCGACGCCTTGTGAAGCGGGCGCGGCCTGGCTCGTGGACGGGGTGAGCGACGGCGCGTTCGCCGTGTGCGGCGTCCCGCCGCCGCATGCGGTGATCAGCGGTGCGATAGACGCGACCGCCGCGATTCGAAGGAGTCGAGACAAAGCGACCTCCGAGCGGGGATAGGAGTGGACCGACGGGGCCTCTACCTCACCCCGGTCGGCCCTCCCTCGCGGCCAAGCGTCTTCGTCCCAGCCGGCGTGAGCACGCTCGCCTCGCCGTGGCGGCCGACGGCCAGCTCGGCTGGGGCGCATCTCTCGTCCGGGCGAGCCGGTTACGCGAGGGGTCATGTCACGCGACGCATCCGTTCTCTTCACGCCCTTCGACCTGCGCGGGCTTTCGCTCGCCAATCGCATCGTCATGGCGCCGCTCACCCGTAACCGGGCCAGCGCCGGCAGCGACGTGCCGCGGCCGCTCAACGCCGAGTACTACGCGCAGCGGGCGAGCGCCGGGCTCATCATCGCCGAGGCGACGCAAATCTCTCCCAGCGGCAAGGGCTACGCCTGGACCCCGGGCATCTATTCCGCCGCGCAGGTCGCCGGCTGGCGCCTGGTGACCGAGGCCGTGCACGCGCGCGGCGGCACGATCGTGCTCCAGCTCTGGCACGTCGGGCGCATCTCGCATCCCTCGCTGCAGCCCGGCGGGGCGCTCCCGGTCGCACCGTCCGCGGTCGCGCCCAAGGGCCAGAAGACGTTCATCGAGGACGGCACCTTCGCCGACATCGGCGCCCCGCGCGCGCTCGCTGCATCGGAGCTGCCCGGCATCCTCGACGACTACCGCGCCGCGGCGCGCAACGCGCTGGACGC
>JASLGJ010000016.1 GCA_030150085.1 Candidatus Elarobacter sp.
GCTGCAGGCGCGGCAGGCGCAGCGCCACGCCGTGCCGCTCGGCCGCGGCGCGCGCGGCCGCGAAGGCCCGCTCGACCCGCCCGGGCTCGTCGTCGAGCAGGGTCTGGTCGGCCACGAAGGCGCGCATCGGGGCGTAGCGCGCGGGCAGGGTCGACTCGCCGAAGTCGTGGCAGAGGTGCTGCACGTGCAGCGTGCCGATGCCCCAGCGCGCGCTCAGCGCGACCAGCTCGGCCAGCTCGTCGACGTTGTCGCGCATGGCGACCGCGGTCAGCTCGACCCGCGGGCCGGCCCCGCGCCGCGCGATGGCGCCCAGCAGGCGCAGCACGTTGCGCTCCAGGCGGTCGAAGCGCGCGTCGACCCGGATCCGCTCGTACGTTTCCGGGCGCGCGCCGTCGACCGAGACGAAGATCGTCTCCAGGCCGCTGCGCGCGGCGCGCTCGGCCATGCGCGGCGTCAGCACGGTCAGGTTCGTGTTGACGCTGACCGTCACGCCGCGCGCGGCGGCGTGGTCGGCCATGTCGAAGAAGCGCGGGTGCAGGAGCGGCTCGCCCAGGCCCTGCAGGTGCAGCACCGCGAGCTCCGGGAGCGCGTCGACGATTCCGGTGTAGGTGTCCCAGGCCATGAAGGCGTTGGCCGTGTCGCGGTAGCGCACCGGGCACATCCGGCAGCGCAGGTTGCAGTGCCCGACCGGCTCGATCTGGACGAAACGGGGTGATGCCTCCACCCTAGCGCTGTTCCCCCGGGGCGCTGCTTTGCCGCCTGCTTGCGGCGGCGCCTCAGCGCGCCGCGACGAGCGCGATCAGCACCACGCCGGCCAGCGTCGGCAGCGTCGCGACCAGCAGGCGGGCCGGCTTGACCCGGAAGGTCTGGTCGCGCGCCAGCTCCACCAGCCGGTCCACCACCCAGCTCATCAGGCCCGCGACGACCGCCAGCTCCAGCAGCACCAGGGCCAGCAGCGGCTGCTGGTCGGGCTCGGGCGGCGCGGTCAGCAGCCCGCAGCCCACCCCCAGCACCGCCAGCGCGAGCGCGCCCGGAATGAGCCACACGAAGGCCTTGGGCGCGCGGCTGCGGGGCCGGCCGTCGACCCCGATCCCCAGCGGCATGCGCTCGGGCATCGCGGGCAGGCGGCGCCGCACGTGCAGCGCGAGCAGCGCCACGGCGGCGAGCGCGACGGCGAAGGCGATCCCGACGATCATGCCGCCGAGTACCCGCGGGCGCGGGCGCGGGTTACGGGCCGCGCAAGGGTACGAACGAGCGCATGGACGTCTCTCGCTTTCCGGCGCTCGCGGGCGAGGCGCTCGACGGGACGCCGTTCGCGGTCCCGCGCGACCTGGCCGGGGCGCGGACCGTCGCGCTGGTCGGCTTCGCGCTCGACCAGCGGCCTCAAGTCGAGTCCTGGGGCCCGTACCTCGACGCGCTGGTGCGCGCCCGGCGGGACGTGCGGGCGCGGCTGTTCGCGGTGGTCGGCAACCTGCCCAAGTTCGCCCGCGGGGCGATCCTGGGCACGATGCGCATGGCCCTCCAGGCCCCCGAGCTGCGCGCCTCGACGATCCCGCTGTTCGTCGACCAGGCCGGTTTCAGCCGCGCGCTGGGGCTGGCCGACCGCGCTCACCTGGCGCTGTACCTGGTCGAGCCCGACGGCACGATCTCGTGGCGCGCGACCGGAGCCTACAGCGACCCGCTGGGGGCCTCGCTCAGCTCGGCCCTGGGCGTGTAGTGGTGACGGGGGCAGGCTCGCGGGCTCGCCGAAGCGTTCCGGCATGACCACGACCCAGGCCCTGGGCGCCGACTTCTTCGCGCGCCACCGCGAGACGCTCGAGCGCGCCCGCGACGCGATCCGCACCCGCGCCTACTACAGCGCCTACCCCGAGAGCCCGAGCGGCAAGATCTACGGCGAGACGGCCGCCGACGAGGGCAAGGCCGCCTTCGAGGCGCGCCTGAACAAGCCGTTCGCGCTCGACCAGCCCGGCGCGGGCGCGCCCGTCGCGAGCGAACGCTCGCCCTACGGCATCGCGCTGGGCGTGCGGTACGCCGCGCCGGACGTCGACGCGCTGGTCGCCGCCGCCGAGGCCGCGCTGGAGAGCTGGGGCGCGGCCTCGGTCGAGGCCCGGGTCGGGGTCGCGCTCGAAGCGCTGGCGCGCCTGAACGCGCGCTCGTTCGAAATGGCGCACGCGGTGCAGCACACCACCGGGCAGGCCTTCGTGATGGCCTTCCAGGCCGGCGGCCCGCACGCCCAGGACCGCGCGCTCGAGGCGATCGCCTACGCCTACGACGAGATGTCGCGCGTGCCGGCCCGGGTGCTGTGGGAGAAGCCCGCCAAGCCCGAGCCGCTGCGGATCGAGAAGACCTACGCGCTGGTGCCGCGCGGGGTGGCGCTGACCATCGGCTGCTCGACCTTCCCGACCTGGAACGCCTACCCCGGCCTGTTCGCCAGCCTCGTCACCGGCAATCCCGTCATCGTCAAGCCGCACCCGCAGGCGGTGCTGCCGCTGGCGATCACGGTCGAGGTGCTGCGCGACGTGCTGCGCGAGGCCGGCTTCGATCCCAACGTCGTCACGCTGGCGGTCGACACCCCGGAGAAGCCGCTGGCCAAGGTGCTCGCGCAGCGCCCGGAGATCGCGCTGGTCGACTACACCGGCTCGACCGCGTTCGGCACCTGGCTGGAGCAGAACGCCAACGGCCTGGTCTACACCGAGAAGGCCGGCGTGAACAGCGTCGTGATCGACTCGACCGCCGACTTGAAGGGCATGGTCCGCAACCTGGCGATGTCGCTCTCGCTCTACTCGGGTCAGATGTGCACCACCCCGCAGAACGTCTTCGTGCCGGCCGGCGGCACCACGGCGGGCGGCGAGCACCTCTCGTTCGACGACGTCGTGGCGGCGCTGGTCAAGGGCGTCGACGGGCTGCTGGGCGACCCGGCCCGCGCGGCCGGCATCCTGGGCGCGATCGCCACCGACGCCACCCTCGCCCGCATCGCGGAGGAGGACGCCAAGCCCGGCGTGGTGCGCCACAGCGCGGCGCTGGAGAACGCCGAGTTCCCCGGCGCGCGCGTCCACTCGCCGGTGATCGCGGTGGTCGACGCGGCCGACCGCGAGCGCTATTCGCACGAGGCCTTCGGCCCGATCGCCTTCGTGGTCCGCACCGCGGACACCGAGGAGTCGCTGCGCCTGGCGACCGAGGCCGCGCGCACCAGCGGCGCGATCACCGCGATCCTCTACGCCACCGACGACGCGGTGAAGGCCAAGGCCGAGCGCTGGGCGCGCGACGGCAAGGTGAACATCGCCCACAACCTGACCGGCACGCTGCTGGTGAACCAGTCCGCGGCGTTCAGCGACTTCCACGTCACCGGCGGCAACCCGGCCGGCAACGCCTCGCTGTGCGACGCGGCGTTCGTCGCCAACCGCTTCCGCATCATCG
>JASLGJ010000153.1 GCA_030150085.1 Candidatus Elarobacter sp.
GCGACGAGGAGCTCGAACCGGCGCTCGAAGCCTACCGCGCCTACCTGGCGCGCCACGGCGCGCGCAGCCGGGCCCGCTCCGGCTGAGCGCGCGGCCGCGCCGGACTACGCGCCGGCGGCGAGGACGACCTCGTCGCCGGCCAGGTCGTCGTCCGCGTCCGCGCCGGGCGCGGGTCCGGCCCAGGTGACCGGGCCGGGCACGGTGCTGGTGTCGTAGACGTCGCGCTCGCACAGCGCGTTGACGATGTGCGCGCTGCGCCACGACATCAGGCCCAGGTTCGGCTCGGCCACGCCGCGCACGCTGCGCGCCATGCCGTGCACGTAGATGCGGTTCGCGGCCTCCCCCGCCCAGGCCAGGGAGAAGTCGCGCCGCACCACCGGCGCGCCGGCCTCGTCGCGCGCGATCAGGGGCGCGCACGGGGCCAGGTACTCGGGGATGCCGCTGGCGTAGCCGGTGCAGAACACGACGGCGTCCGCCCGGCGCTCCTCGCGCGCGTGGTCGCTGAGCAGCTCCAGGCGCAGCCCCGCCGCGCCGGCCAGCGCGCCGACCAGCTCGCGGCCCGGCAGGAGCTCGTAGCGGCGCTCGCCGCTCTCGAGGAAATCGAGCTCGTAGAGGCGCTGGTAGATCCGCTCCAGCAGGCCCGCGCTGATGCCGTCGCTGGCGAAGCGCTGTTCGTCCAGCAGCGCCCGCCGCGCGGCGGGCGGCAGCGAGTAGAAATAGTCGGCGTACGGCGGCGTGAAGTACTCGTTGGCGAACGGCGACTCGTCGAGCGGGATGAAGTTCGCCCGGCGCGAGATCCACAGCACGCGCGCGACCGCGTCCTTGCACAGCAGGCGGTGGACGATCTCGGCCCCGGTCTGCCCGCCCCCGACGACCGCGACCGTCTTGCCCGCCAGGCTCGCTTCGCGCTCGAGGAACTGGGCGGCGTGGAACGCCGCCGGGCCGAGCGCTCCCGCCAGGCGCGGCGGAACGAACGGCCGCGCGCCCGAGCCCAGCACGATGTGGCGGCTGCGCACCGTCTCGCCGCCCGCTTCGATGCTGAAGGCGCCGCCTTCGAAGCACACGCTGCGCACCGGCGTCGCGAAGCGCACCGCGGGCAGCGCTTCGGCCGCCCAGCGGTAGTACGCCCCGTACTCGCGCCGGCTGACGGCGGGAAAGCTCGCCACCAGAAAGCGGTAGACGCGCCGGTTCTTGACCAGGAAGTTGAAGAAGCTGAACGGGTTGCAGGGGTCGACCAGCGAGACCAGGTCCTTGAGATAGGGCGACTGCAGGGTGGACTCGCTCAGCAGCAGGCCGGGGTGCCACGCGAACTCGTCGCGCGCCTCGAAGAAGCGCGCTTCGACCTCCGCGAGCGGGTGGAGCAGCGCCGCCAGGCTGAGGTTCGCGGGGCCGACCCCGATGCCGACGACGTCGAGCGGCCGATCGTGCGTCACGTGGGCGCTCCCGTCGAGGACGGCGCCTCGCGGCGCACGCCCAGCGGCAGGCGGCGCAGCAGCACGGCCAGACCGATGGCGAGCGGGTACAGCAGCGCCCAGCCCAGGAACGGCGCCACCGCGACGCTGGCGACGAGGGCCACCACGGCCAGGGCCCGTTCCACCCCGTTGCGCGCCAGCCGCACCCCGGCCGCGCAGCCCAGCACGTAGGTCAGGATGAAGTTCGCCGTCGGCAGCGCGATCAGCGAGCGCACGCCGAGCACGCCGGTGAAGCTCAGGACGAGGATCAGCGCGGTGCCGGCGGCGACCAGGAGCAGCCCGCCGATGGGCGTGCCGTAGCGCGGGTGGGTCCAGCCCAGCCCGCGCGGCGCCATGCCCTTCTCGCTCAGCGCGCGGGCCAGGTGCGAGGCCCCGCCGACGTAGGCGATGTCGACCGCGACGCACGAGCAGAAGGCCACCGCCCCCGCGACCCCGCCGGCGATGTGGCCGAGCGAGGCGCGGATGACCAGCACCAGCGATGCCGCGGTCGCCTGGCCGCCGTACTGCCCGGTGCCGATGATGACGAACGCCGAGCCCAGGTACAGGACCGTGACGACCAGCACCGCGATCACGACCGCCGGGACGAGGTCGCGGCCCGGGTCGGTGAACTCGCCCGAGAGATACGTCACCGCTTCCCAGCCGATGAAGCACCAGAAGAGCAGCGCCATGGCCTGCGCGACGCCCAGCACGCCGTGCGGCAGGAAGGGCTGGAAACGCGCCGCCTCGGTGTGCGGCAGCGCGCCGGCGATGGCGACCACGAGCGTCGCCGCGATCGCGCCGACCACCGCCACCTGCACCAGGCTGGCGGTGCGGATGCCGAAGTAGTTCGCGCCGAAGGCCACCGCGGCGATCGCGCAGGCCAGGCCGACGCGGGTGCCGTCGGGCAGGCCGAAGGCGGTGCTGATGTAGGTCGCGCCGATGATCGCGACCAGCGGCGTTCCGATCGGGACGGCCAGCAGGAAGAACCAGCCGGTGACCGCGGCGGCCGTCTTGCCGAACGCCTTCTCGGCGAACGTCGCGACCCCGCCGCCGCCCGGGAAGCGCGCCGCCAGCATGGTCATGGTGAGCGCCAGGGGCAGGGTCAGCAGCGCCATCAGCGCCCAGGCGATCAGCGCGCCCGGGCCGGCCACCTCGGCCGACACGCCGGGGATGAGCAGCACGCCCGAGCCCAGCACCGCGCCGACGTAGAGCGCGACCCCCTGCACGCGCCCCAGCGCGCCCGTCGGGGCGGCCATCAGGCGGCTCCCGCCGGCGCGAGCGCGGGCAGATCGCGCAGCATGCGGTCGCAGACGGCGCCCGCCCAGGACAGGCGCCGCTCGACGCCGAGCAGCACCTCGCGCAGCGCTTGGGGGTACCGTTCGAGCAGCGGCAGCACGACGTTGCGCATCCAGCCCGCCCCGTGCACGATGTCGACCTCGGCGTGCATGGTCAGGTAGCGGATCTGCAGCCCGTCCAGCCCGTTGCGGCGGAAGCCGTCGATCTGGCGGTTGATCCGGCCCGGCACCATCGTCTCCGTCGCCAGCATCATGCCGATGATCTGCAGCAGCTTGCCGCGGTTGAGCACCCCGTCGAAGTACATGTTGGCCAGGGCCAGCTCCTCGGCGCAGAAGCGCTGGATCTCGTGCACGTGCGCGTCGGTGTCCAGGTCGAGGCTGCGCGCCGTGTCGATCCGGATCGTGCGGTGCATCTCGTCGGCTTGCGCGGCGCCCATCTCGTCCCAGAAGTTCTTGGCCAGCTCTTCCTTCATCACGCCGTAGACGCCGGGCATCATCAGCGTGATGAGGTCGGCGTGGAAGATGTCGAACGGCGTCTCCTGGAAGAAGAACGCGCGCAGCTGGTCGAGTGTGGCCTCCTCCTCCAGGAAGCGGAACAGCGGGTGGCTGACGTTGGAGCGGTGGTCGCGCACGTGCGCGGTGATCCACTCCTCGAACCGCGCGACCGGCGGGGCGGCGTCGAGCACCGCCTGGTGGCGCCGGCGCTCGTCGCGGTCCCAGGCGGTTTCGATCGTGCGCCGGATCTCGGCCACGAACGGGTGGTTGGCTTGGATCGCGGGGTGCTCCCACGGCAGCGCGAGCGAAGCGACGTTGATGGCGTAGAGGACCTCGTGCACGAGCTGCCGGTCGGGCCCGGACTGCTCCTCGAAGCAGCGCCGCGCGAGCTCGGCGACCTCGCCGCGCAGATCGCGGTAGCGCGGCTCGCGCAGCAGCGCGTCGATGTCGGGATGGTAGAGGAGGGTCTCGATCCGCTCGAGGTAGCTCGATTTCGGTCGCGCCGTTGTCGTCACTGCCGTATTCCTTGTGGTGAGGGAAGGGTGGGCGCCGCACGGTCGTGCGGCGTGAAGGCGAACTCGCGCACGAGCTGCTCGGGGAGGGTGGGCCACCAGGCGCCGCAATCGTCGGAGACGATGCAGCCCCGCCCGGCGCGCGGGTCGTACACGCCCATGCCGCCGATCGGCGGAGCGTAGGCGAAGAGCGTGCTCAAGCGCTCCGCGGCCGGGCCGAGGGTGTGGATCGTGCCGTGCGGCATGAAGACCAGGTCGCCGGCCCGCAGCCGCTCGCGCCGCACCTCGCGCAGCGTTTCGTCCTGCGCGAAGGCGAAGAGCACGTGCTCGGCCTCGCCTGCGAGCACGTGCACCCAGCCCGCGGAGCCGCCGTGGTCGTGCGGCAGCCAGTCGCGCGCCGGGCCGAAGCACATCAGCACGATCTCCAGCGCCTCGCCGCGGTGGAGCGGCGCGCGCCAGTACGGCTCGCCCGGCGGCGGGCGGCGCGGCGCGCGCAGCTCGGGCAGCGCGCGCGCGAGCTCGACCAGCACGTCGCCGACCGGCTCGATCGCGCCGGTCTCCAAGCGCGCGACGGCGCGGGCGACCCGTTCGAGCGCCGCGGCGGAGAAGGGCTCTTGCGTCACGCGCCCTCGCCCGCCGCCGTGCCGG
>JASLGJ010000213.1 GCA_030150085.1 Candidatus Elarobacter sp.
CCGGCGCGGGCTGCAGGCGGAAGGGGTGTGCGGGCGGGGCCGCCGGCAGCGCGAAGGTGCGGAACTTCTGCAGCGCGCCCGGCGCGGGCGGCACGCTGATGACGTAGAAGCCGACCGCGGGCGAGAACGCGATCGTCGCCTCGGAGAAGACCGGGGCCGGAAAAGGCGCGAGGCCCCGCTCCGCGCCTTCAGCGGAATCGCCGACGTACAGGTGCACGCAGCTCGAGAGCGCTTGCACGAAATCGAGCCGCGCGGTGGTGAAGGTCAAGCTGTACGTCTTGGCAGAGCCGGAGAAGGTGGTCGTGACGCGCTCGAAGGCGGGCAGCGGCACGGGGCTGCCCGCGTACGGCGGGACCAGATCGCGCAGCGCCGGTTCGGCCAGATAGCGGCGCAGCGCCGCGACCACGCCGTCGGTCAGGCGGGCGTAGTCCGCGCTGCACGCCGCGCCGGGATTGCGCTCGAAGAGATCCGCCGGGCGCGCGGCGGGGAACCGCGTGACGAGCAGACCGGGCACGAGCGTGCTCGACGGCGGCGCGGCGAGCCCGCTCTCGCTGCGCAGATCGGCCACGCCCGCGCGCGCCCCCCGGCCGACCGCCACGCTGTAGCCGACCGTCACCGCACGCGGTGCGTTCGGCCGCGCGAGGGTCCCCACCGGCGCGCCCAGGCCGTCGCTCTGGGGCAGCGCTCCGCGCGGCGACACGAAGACCCCCGCAGCGCGGTCGAACAGGTTCCGCACGACCACGGCCAGGTTGCCGTACGCGAGAGGATGCGCGATGCCCGCGTCGACCAGCGCGTAACCGGGCAGGTTCGAGCGGTTGTTGCCGCCGACGAAGGAACTGCCGAGCAGCAGCTGCGGCCCGCGCTCGTCGCGCGGGCGGTAGGACGCGTACAGCGTGCCGCGCAACTCGGGCACGCCGATCAGCTGGCGCCCCGGCCGGCTGACGTCGCGCGGATCGGCCAGCCGTGGATCGGCGCTTTGCAGTGTCGCGCGCAGCAGCTCGAGCGACGGCTCGACGGTGAGGTGCGCTCCGACGCGCAGCGAACCGCGCGCGCGCAGGGACGCGAAGCGCAGGGTGGTGCCCCCGATGGGAGTGTCGAGATACACCCGCTCGCGCGTGAGGTCGGCCGCCGTTCCGCAGCGCACCGCCGCCCGCGCCGCCTGGGCGGCCGCGCCGAAGTAACCGCTGGGGAAAACGGCGTCGGGCAGAGCGGCGGCATCGACCAGCGCGTCGTAGAGCGCGTTGCGCTGCACCTCGAGCTGGCCTTGCACGCCGAAGCTGGCGCGCGCCGACGTCCCGTCCCAACCCAGCCGCAGCGAGCTCAGCGAACTGGTCGCAGCCGCATCGCCCGGCGCGTACCCGCGCGCCAGGCCGGCGGCGCAGTCGTAGCTCAGGCTGCTGGGGTCGGTCAGAAGCCCGCTCCGCCCGTCGGGCGTCGCGACGGTGCCCGCGTCGGCGCGAAGCGTGAGGGTCTGCGCCGCGGTCGGGCGCCAGGTCAGGGCCGCGTTCGCCAGCAGGCCGGGAGGCAATCCGCTACTCGCGCTGCCGTTCGCCCCCAGCCGCAGCGTCGTCGCGCCGCCCAGCCGCACCCGGTCGCCGAAGTCGATGCTGTGCGACGCGCGCTCGAGCGTGAAGGCTTGCCGCTCGCCGAGCGGGCCGCCCTCGCCGTGCGAGCGCGAGGCGACCTCGTCGTAGCGCAGGGTGAGATCGTGGCGCGCCGCCGAGAGCCCGACGAGCACGAAGGAGCCCCGCGTGAGGCCGGAGGCCGTGGCGGAGTACGGGGCCGGCTCGCCCGCGATCCGGCGCGCCAGCAAGTCGCCCACGAGCTGCGAGGACTGCTGGTAGGCCGTCGTTTGGACGACGGCCTTGCCCAGGACCGTCGTAGCGCTCAGCAAGCTCAGGCCGTACGCGTCGCGCACCGCGTTGCCGGGGCCGTAGCCGCACGGAAGCGCGGCCGAATCCTGCAGGCACAGCAGGTCGGCGCTGCGCGCCGAGCTCAACATCGTCGAGGCGAAGGTCGTCGCCCCGGCCCGGTAGCGCAGCGTCAGCAGGTCGCCCCGGCTCACGTTCTCGCCGTGGTGCTGGTAGTCCAAGCCGCTCTGGTCCAGAAAGCGGGCCCCGTCGGCGAGGCTGGGCGTGCTGCGCCCGGTCGCGACGGCGGCGACGCCGAGGTTGCCCAGGCTGCCCGACGCGGACGCCGTCAGCGCCCCTCGCTCGAAGCTGCCGTACGAGCTGGCGAGCTGGGCTTGCCAGAGCCGGGTCGGCTGCAGGGTGCGAAAGCCGACCGTCCCCGCCGGCGCGCCGGCCGACGCGCCGAACGCGACCGAGGTGGAAGCGAAGAGATCGCTGTCCAAGCCGCTCAGGCTCACCGCGCTGCCGGGCGCGTTGAGCGGGATGCCGTCCAGGGTCAGCCCGGTCTGGCCGCTGGGATGACCGTCGAGCGAGACGTACTGGCCGCCCAGCGGCGTGTCGTCGCCTTGGAGCGAGACGCCCGGGACCGCGCTCAGCGCGTCGAGCGGGGTCTCCGCCAGCCGCCGCGCGGTCGCGTTCGGGCCCAGGGTGAGGGCGTCGGCCGGGGTGGTCTGGCGGACTTGGACGCCCCCGATGACGCGCAGTTGCGTCGCGCGCACGAGCCGGACCGTCAGCGTGGTGCGCTTCCCGGGCAGCACCTCGAAGGGCTCCGAGACGAGCGGGCGGTATGCCGCGCGGGCGACCGCGACCGCGTACGTTCCTTCCGGCAGCGCGGCGAACTCGGTCGCGGCGGCGGGGCTCGAGATGTCGACGATGGTCACCTCGCCGCGCAGCGTCACGCGCGCCACGAGCTGTTTGCCGCTCTCCGCATCGACGACCGTGACGACCACCGATCCGCCGCGGATCTCTTGCGCGGCGCCGCTTCGCGGCAGGCCGAACGCGGCCAGGATGGTCGCGAGCGCGAGCGCGCGCTTCGCGCAGCGCGACCACCGAACGGGGCCCCGGAACATCGGTCCTCCTTCACCCTGGCGCGGCGAGCGGCGCCCCGGAGCGCCTTCAACGCCCGGGCCGCCTTCTCCAGGCGGGCGGGAGCGCTACGCGGGGTTCGCGCGCTCGGCTTCGGCCGGCCGCCGGCCGAGCGCGGCCAGGATGCGCGCCGCGGCGGCGGCCGGCGTGTCGGGCGCCGCGACCGACACGAAGAGATGCCGGTACGCGCCCTCGGCGAGATCGACCACGAGCACCTCGCCCGCGCCCGCGTAGTCGCAGAACACGACCTCGCCGTGGTAGAGGAAGGTCCCCGCCGTCTTCAGCCGCCCGGCGCCCGTCCCGACCAGCCGGACCGCCTCGAAGAGACCGGGCGGAGTCTGCGCGGATGCGCCGCTCACGTTCGCGAGCGGAACGGTGAACGAGCCGTGAAACGCCCACAGGGCTTCGAGCGCGCGCAACTCGATGCGCAGCGTGTCGTCGTCGATCGTTATGGTCGCCATGCGCCAGCGTACCCCTCCGGCACGGCGTTGTTACGCCCGCTCCGGGGTGCGGGCGGCCGCACGGGACGGCAGGCGTAGGAAGTAGCAAGCAACGAAAGAAGGATCATTCTTTCGCCGGCAGAGTCGCCTTTCAACCTCGTATCGCACCGATCGCCGGCATCCTCGAACCCCTCTAGGAGGTCCGGGTTGGCATACGATACCGCTCCTGCCGCCGGCGCCGCGAGCCTGTCCGCGGTCGACTGGCGCGAAGTCGAGCACAGCCCCCAGTTCGAAGCGCTCGCGAAGGCGAAGATGCGCTTCATCATCCCCGCCACGATCTTCTTTCTGGTCTACTACTTCGCGCTGCCGGTGCTGGTCGGGTACGCGCCCGACCTGATGAACACCAAGGTCATCGGCAACATCAACCTCGCCTACCTGTTCGCGCTCTCGCAGTTCGCGATGACCTGGATCATCATGGCGCTCTACGTCCGCAAGGCGCGCGAGTGGGACGCGCAGGCGGCCGCCATCAGCGAGCGCGTCGCCGCCCAAGGGGGCGTCCTGTGAACACCTCGCTCGTCCTGTTCCTGGTCTTCATCGCGATCACGCTGGGGATCACGTACTACGCCGCCAGGCGGACCCGCACGACGTCCGATTTCTACAGCGCCGGGCGCGCCATCAGCGGCTACCAGAACGGCTGGGCCGTGGCCGGCGACTACATGTCGGCCGCCTCGTTCCTGGGCATCAGCGGGCTGATCGCGTTCTACGGCTACGACGGGTTCCTGTACTCGGTCGGCTTTCTGGTCGCGTACCTGACCGTGCTGCTGCTGGTCGCCGAGCCGCTGCGCAACATCGGCAAGTACACCATGGCCGACGTGCTGGCGTTCCGCCTGCGCAGCACGTCGGTGCGCGGCGTGGCCGCGATCTCGACCTTGGCGGTCAGCCTGTTCTACATGATCGCCCAGATGGTCGGGGCGGGCTCGCTGGTCAGCCTGCTGATCCCCGGCTTCAGCTTCAACAACGCGATCGTGCTGGTCGGCGTGCTGATGCTGATCTACGTCATCTTCGGCGGCATGCTGGCGACGACGTGGGTCCAGATCGTCAAGGCCGTCCTGCTGATGCTCGGCACCTTCCTGCTCTCGATCCTGGTGCTGGGCCACTACCACTTCTCGCTGGGCGCGTTCTTCGACGCGATCGCCAACGTCCACGGCACGGTCAAGGACGCCGCCGGGAACGTGATCGCGACCAAGGACTTCACCCAGCCGGGCCTGCTCTACAACGGCAAGTGGGGCGCGCTGGGCTTCATCTCGCTGAGCATCGCGCTGGTGCTCGGCACGGCCGGCCTGCCGCACATCCTGGTCCGCTTCTACACCGTGCCGACCGCCAAGGCCGCGCGCACCTCGGTCGTCTTCGCGACCGTGCTGATCGGCGTGTTCTACATCATGACGACCTTCCTGGGCTTCGGCGCCGCGACCCTGGTCGGCAAGGCCAACATCGGCGTGCACGTCAGCGGTCCCAAGGCCACGGCCTACATCGCCGAGCACCCGGCCGACGCGGCCAAGCTCAACGAGCAGCTCACCACCAACGGCTACATCGTCCCCGCGCCCAACAACAACCTGGCCGCGCCGCTGCTGGCCGGCAAGCTGGGCGGCGACATCTTCCTGTCGTTCATCGCCGCGGTCGCGTTCGCGACCATCCTGGCCGTGGTGGCCGGGCTCACCATCGCCTCGTCGACGGCCTTCTCGCACGACATCTGGTTCAACATCGTTCGAGGAGGGCGAGAATCGATGCCCGGGGAGGAGGTGCGCGTGGCGCGCATCGCGGCCGCCGTGATCGGCGTGCTCTCGATCGTGCTCGCGCTGGCCCTCAAGACGCTCAACGTCGCGTTCCTGGTCGGCCTGGCCTTCGCGGTCGCGGCCAGCGCGAACGTGCCGGCGATCGTGCTGACCCTGTTCTGGCGCCGCTTCAACACCACCGGCACCATCGTCGGGATGTGGGTCGGCCTGATCTCCTCGCTGGTGCTGATCGCGATCAGCCCGGCCGTGATGGGCGTCGACGCGCCGACGGTCGCGGTGCGCCACATCATCCAGGCGCCCGCGCTCTTCCCGCTCGACAACCCGGCGATCGTCTCGGTCCCGCTGGGCTTCCTGGCCGCGATCCTCGCCGCGCTGGCGACCCGCGATCCCGAAGCCGAGTCGACCTTCCACGAGCTCACGGTGCGCGCCAACACCGGGCTGGGCGCCGAGGTCTAGC
>JASLGJ010000229.1 GCA_030150085.1 Candidatus Elarobacter sp.
GGCCAGCGCGGCGATGAATCGCGATGAGTGCAACAATGGACGTCCTCCACCCGGATAACGAGTCAGGTCCTATCTTGCCCGCTCGCCCTCGCTCGCCACACCTTGCGGGCAGCGGGCGCCGTCGACCCGCAGCAGGGCCGCGCGGGGGTGGCCGGCCGGCGCGCTGGCGACCACGGTCGCGGTGCGCCCGACCCGCCGCGCGGCGGCCTGGAGCGTCGGCGCGTCGAGCGGGCGGGTGACCAGCCAGGTCGTCCCGGCCGGGCAGATCGCGGCGACGAACGCGCGGTTGCTGGAGATGTCGCGCACCGGCGGCGCGGTGTAGAAGGTCAGCCCGTTGCCGCCGCTGACCCCGCGGATCGCGACCACGTCCGCCGGCCCGCGCCGGGCCTCGATGATGCGGGCCAGGGGCGGGATCGGCTTGAGCGGCTCGGCCGCCGGCTCGGCCACGAAGGCGATGAACAGCACCAGCCCGCCGCTGGTCAGGGCCAGCACGTAGGGCGACCAGGCCAGGGTGGCGCGCCGGGTCAGGGCCGCGACGGTCAGCAGCGAGCCGACCAGCATCGCCCCGCCCAGGAACAGCAGTTGCGGGTCGAGCACGGCGGCGTCGACGTCGAGCCGGTTGGAGCGCGAGAAGAGCCCGATCGCCAGGCCGACGCAGCCCACGAAGAGCGGGATCGTGGCCGCCGAGACGACCGCCGCGCGCCGCTCCGCCCCCGCCGCGACGCGCTCGAACCACAGCGCGACCAGGATCGCCAGCGCCGGCAGCAGCAGCGCGACGTAGTTGGGCAGCTTGGTGCTGGCGCAGCTGAAGAACAGCAGCGGCACCGCGGTCCAGACCAGCGCCAGCCGGGTGAAGCCGCCGTCGGGCCGGCGCGCCTCGCGCCCGGCCGCGGCCAGGGCCACCGGCACGAAGGCGATCCAGGGGAAGAAGCCCAGGATCAGGACCGGCAGGTAGTACCAGAAGGGGCCGGTCTGGTTCTCGATCACGCCGGTGTAGCGCCCGACCGTGTAGTGCCCGATCAGCTCGGCGATGGCGTGCGGGCCGACCCGCCCGAACAGGGCCACGAACCAGGGCAGGGTGACCAGCGCGAAGGCCAGCGCCGCCAGGGCGAGCGCGGCGGGGCGGGGCGCCGCGACCCGCCCCGCGCGCCGCTCCCAGAGCAGCCAGACCCCGATCACCAGCACGGTGATCACCGGCGCGACCGGGCCCTTGGCCAGCGTGCCGACCGCCAGCGCCAGGGCCCCGCAGACGAAGGCGGTGCCGCGCCGGCGCGGGCTGCCCGAGGGCTCGAAGGCCCGGTACCACCACAGCACCGCCGCCGCGACCGAGAAGTCGAGCAGGGCGTCCATGATCGCCAGCCGCCCGACGATGGCCTGCATCAGGCTGGTCGAGAGCACGATCGCGGCGATCATCCCGGCCCGCCCGCCCGCGATCCGGGCCGTGGCGTAGCCGACCGCCCCGCCCATCGCGATCGTCGCCAGCGCCGAGGGCAGGCGCAGCGCGAAGGCCGTCACCCCGAAGGCCTTGGCCAGCAGGGCCGCGATCCAGAAGTACAGCGGGGGCTGGACGAACCAGGGCTGGCCGTTGAGGTGCATCACCACCCAGTCGTGGGCGAGCAGGATCTCGCGCGCGACTTCCCCGTAGGCGGTCTCGCTGTTGTCCCACAGCGTGCCGGTGCCGAGCCCCGGCAGGGTGACGAGCGCGGCGAACAGCGCGCCGAGAAGTGCCGCGCGCACGGGGACGGAAAGCATCTGCTGGAAGATAGGGCTTGTGTACCCCGTCGCCCTCTCGCTGCGCGGCCGGCGCGCCCTCGTCGTGGGGGGCGGAGCCGTGGCCGAGCGCAAAGTTCGCGGCCTCCTCTCCACGGAGGCCGCCGTCGTGGTGGTCAGCCCGGCCCTCACCCCGCCGCTGGCCGCGCTGGCCGAGGCCGGCGCGCTCGCCTGGGAGCCGCGCCGCTACGCCCCGGGCGACCTGGCCGGGGCGTTCCTGGCCTTCGCGGCGAGCGACGACGAGGCGACCAACGCCGCGGTCGTCGCCGAAGCGCGCGCGGCGGGCATCCTGGTCAATGATGCCTCCGCCGCCGAGCGGGGCGACTTCTCCACCCCGGCCGTCCACCGCTCGGGCCCGCTGACCGTGACGGTCGACTCGGCCGGGCTCGCGCCCTCGTTCACCAAGCGCGTCCGCGACGAGCTGGCGCTGCAGTTCGACGCCCGCTACGCCCGCGCCGCGGCGACCCTGGGGGCGCTGCGCGAGCGCGTGCAGGCGGTCGTGCCGCGCGAGCGGCGAGCGGCGGTGATGGCCCACTTCGCCGCGCGCGACCTCGAGGAGCTGGCCGCGATGCCGCCCGGGGCGGTCGAGCACGAGGTCGAGCGGGCCGTCGACACGCTGGGCGGGGTCGTGCCGTCCCAGCAGCGGGCCCTGGTGGCGGCGACCCGGGCCAGCCAGCTCGCCCTGACCCAGACCAAGACCGTGATGGCGGCCCTGGCCCGGGCCGGCGTCCCCTCCTCGGTGCTCGAGGTGACGACCCGCGGGGACGCCGTCCAGGACCGCTCGATCGCGGCCATCGGCAGCGACAACGTCTTCGTCAAGGAGCTGGAGCTGGCGCTGCGCGAGGGCCGGGCCGACTACGCGGTCCACTCGTGCAAGGACCTGCCCAGCACCCTGGCCGAGGGCCTGGCGCTGGCCGCGGTGAGCGCGCGCGAGGACGCCCGCGACGCCTACTGCAGCGAGCGCCACCCCACGTTCGCCGGGCTGCCGGCGGGGGCCAGGGTCGGCACCTCGTCGCCGCGCCGCCGGGCCCAGCTCGCCGCGCTCCGCCCCGACCTGGAGTACCTCGACATCCGAGGCAACGTCGACACCCGCCTGCGCAAGCTGCGCGAGGGCCGGTACGACGCGATCGTGCTGGCCTGCGCCGGGCTGAACCGGCTCGGCCTGCGCGCGACCCACACCGTGCCGTTTCCGGTCGAGCAGGTCACCCCGGCGGTGGCCCAGGGAGCGCTGGGGATCGAGTGCCGGGCCGGCGACCCGCTCGCGGCCCGGCTCGACGCCATCCTGGGCGACCCGCCCACGACCCTGGCGGTGCGGGCCGAGCGGGCCTTCCTGCGCACCCTGCGCGGCGGCTGCCAGGCGCCGACCGGCGCCTG
>JASLGJ010000232.1 GCA_030150085.1 Candidatus Elarobacter sp.
TTCCTGCGCCGGCGGGCGGCGCGATGAACTGGCGCTACCCCGCGGCGCTGGCCGTGCTGGCGTTCCTGGGCTGGCTGGGGTACGAGATCGCGCGGGCCGGCAACGACGTGATCCCGCCCCGCCTGGCGACCACCTCGACCCTCGACCGGGGGACGCTCTCGAGCAAGCGCATCGACGGCCGCTCCTGGTCGCTCGACTACGACCGGGCCACGATGAGCCCGGACGGTTCGTTCGCGACCATCGCCCACGTGCGCGACGGGCGCTTCCACCGCACCGGCAAGCCGGACGTGCTGATGAAAGCCGACGACGTCACGGTCAACACGATCACCAACGACCTCACCATCCGCGGGCCGCTGACGGTCAGCGAGCCGCTCGCGCCGGGCCGGACGCGCACCATCGCGACGGTCGGCGCGCGCTACAACGGCGCGACCCGCACCCTGGAGCTCGACCACACCGCGACCATCACCGACCAGGGCGCGCGGGTGACCGTGGCCAGCGCGACGGTCGACTTTCGCACCGGGAACTCGAAATTCGGCCGGATCGAGGGCACGAAACCGGGAAGCTCGCCCTGATGCCGGCCGAAAGCAAACCGCGCGGCGCCTCGATGGCTCCGCGCGGCTCGTTACTCCGTCTCGCCGCCGCTCTCGGCGGCGCTCTTCTTGGCGTCGGCGATCAGCTTCTTGACCTTCTGACCGCCCTTGTGGCCGATCTGCTCGTAAAAGTTGGGGCCGTACTTTTCCTTGACGACCTTGCCGCCTTTTTGGCCGATCGACTCGTAGAACTCGGCCCCGTGACGCTCGCGCGTCGCCTGGCCGCCCTTTCTTCCGATCTCCTCGTAGAAGCCCGAGCCGTACCGGTCGCGGACGGTGTCACCGCCCTTTTTACCCGCTTCGCGAACCGACATCTCGCCGTCGACCTTCTCGGTCTTCGCTTTGGGGACCGAAGGCTTCTTGGCGTCCGCCATGGCTCACCCGCTCGATTTCGTCGTGCGCTTGAGCTTCTGCCCGCCTTTGGCTCCGATCTCCTCGTAGAACGACGGCCCGTACTTGCTCTTCGTGGCCTCGCCGCCTTTGCGCCCGATCGCCTCGTAGAACTCCGACCCGTACTTGGCCTTGACGCGGTCTCCGCCGCGTTTACCGGCTTCGCGGACGCTCATTCCGCCGCCCGCGTTGGTCACGTTGTCATTGGTAGCCATGTTGGAAACAAACCCCCTGAGCTATCGGCCCACCGTCTGCCTCGTACCCGGCGAAAGCTAGGTTAAACGCTGCTCTGGACGATCTTCGAGCGCCCCCGCGTCTACGACGGACGCGGTGGAGAGCCATACACCACCGACGTCGCCGTCGCGGACGGCAGGATCGTCGCGATCGGGGACCTCTCCGACCGCGACGCGCACGAGCGCGTCGCGTGTTCCGGCTTCGCGCTCGCGCCGGGCTTCATCGACGTCCATTCCCATTCCGACGAGCTGTGGCTCGTCGATCCGCGCTGCGAGGGAAAGATTCGCCAAGGCGTGACGACCGAGATCGGCGGGAATTGTGGTACGTCCGTGGCGCCGCTGTACGGCGCCGCGCTGGAACGGAAACGGCGCGACGCGCGGGCCTACCGGCTCGACGTGCAGTGGACCTCGTTCGACGCGTTCTTCACCCTGGTCGAGCGCGAGGGCGTCGCGCTCAACGTGGCCTCGCTGGTCGGCCTGGGCACGACCCGCCTGTGCGTGGCGGGTCCCGCCGCGCGCAGATTAGAGCGCGATGAGATCGAGGCGCAGAACCGGCTCGTGCGCGGCGCGGTCGAGGAGGGCGCGCTGGGCGTGTCGAGCGGGCTGATCTACGAGCCCGGCCGCTACGCGGACCTCGCCGAGCTGGCGGCGTGCGCGAGCGCGGCGCGCGAGAGCGGCGCGCCGCTCTACGCCTCGCACGTGCGCGACGAGGGCGCCGAGCTCGAAGCCGCGATCCGCGAGGCGCTCGCGGTGGGCGAGCGGGCCGAGGTCGCGGTGCAGTGCTCGCACCACAAGGCCGCCGGCAAGCGCAACTGGGGCAAGGTCCACCGCACGCTGGAGACGATCGACCGCGCCCGCGCGCGCGGCCTGGCGGTCGCGATCGACGCCTACCCGTACGTCGCGTCGTGGACCGAGCTCGCGACGGTGCTCCCGCCCGCGCTGCGCGAGGGCGGCGACGAGGCGGCGCTGGCGCGCCTGCGCGATCCCGAGCAGGCCCTGGGCGCGGCCCTGCAGATGCGGCTCGCGCGCGACCCCGCGCTGGGCGGCGACGGCTGGGACACGATCCTGGTGACCGACGTCGGGAGCGAGCGCAACGCGGGCCTGGCCGGGATGCGGCTGGACGCGATCGCGCGCATGTGGCGCCTCTCGCCGCCCCGCGCCGCGCTCCGCCTGCTGGTGGAGGAGGAGATGCGGGTGGAGTGCGCCTTCTTCTCCATGAGCGAGGACGACGTGGCGAGCGTGTACAGCGCGCCGTTCTGCTGCGTCGGCAGCGACGCCTCGGCGCGCGCGTTCAGTGGGATCACCGCGCGCGGCGTGCCGCACCCGCGCACCTACGGCACCTTCCCGCGGGTGTTCGGGCGCTACGTGCGCCAGCGGCGCGTGTTCGACACCGCCGAGGCGGTGCGGCGCATGACCTCGCTCCCCGCGCAGGCCTTCGGCCTGCACGAGCGCGGGACGATCGGTCCCGGCATGCACGCCGACCTGGTCGTGTTCGACCCCGAGCGGGTCGTCGACCGGGCCACCTACGAGCAGCCCTTCGCGCCGCCCGAGGGCATCCGCGACGTGTACGTCAACGGCCGGGCCGTGCTGCGCGGCGGCGTGCCGACCGGCGCTCGCCCCGGCCGCCCGCTGCGCAACGGCCGATGATTACCCCACGCAGCAAGCTGCGCGGGGACCCCGCATGAACCTCGCCGACCTGGAGCCGGAGCGGCGGGCGGCGCTGCTGGCGGGCGCGCGGCGGGTGCGGATCGCGCGCAACGAGCCGGCCTACCTGCCCGGCGATCCGGCCGACAAGGTCTACTTCGTGCGCAGCGGGCGGGTGAAGATCGTGCGCACCAGCCGCTCGGGCGCGGAGTCGATCGTCGGCATCCGCACCGCGGGTGACGTGTTCGGCGAGCTGAGCGGCGTCGACGAGGGCCGGCGCCGGGCCACCAGCGCGATCGCGATCGAGCCGGTCGAGGC
>JASLGJ010000286.1 GCA_030150085.1 Candidatus Elarobacter sp.
CTCGTCCGCTACGGCTTCCACCTGGCGCGCTACCTCGAGGTGCACCCGTGATCGCCCCCGACCCCGTCAAGTTCGACGGCTCGCCCGAGTACATGCGGATGCTGCGGCTGTCCAGCGGCCTCACCCAGGAGGACTGGCGCCGCCGGCTCGGCGTGAGCGACAAGACGGTCCGCCGCTATGAGACGGTGGGCGGCTACAGCTACGCCGACCAGTACACGGCGGAGGGCGTCGTCCGTCACACCGAGTGCGAGGGGATCGCCGTCGCGGCCCGTGCGCTCGGCGCCGACGAGCGCGGCGTGCTCCTGGCACAGACGCTCTACCTGTCCGGCCGCGCCGAGGCGTCCCGCGCGGTCGACAGGGGGGTCGAGTACAGCGTGACGCTGCGCCAAATGGGGAGGACCGTATCGTGAGCAACCCCGACATCAGGGTCAGCGAGGCGCTGCGCGACCTGGCGGAGGAGTTCGGCGCGAAGCTGGACGCGGTGGCCGGCGAACCGGTCGGCGTCATCATCTTGACGTTCCCCGTCGGCCGAATCGGGACCAGCAACTACATATCGAACTGCCCGCGCCCGGAGATGATCTACGCGATGCAGCAGCAGCTCAAGCGCTGGAACGCCCTCGGCGACGAGCCCGACGTGCCGGCCCACAAGGTGAACTGACAATGGCGAACAATACCCTCCACCTCGAGAAGGGCCTCACCGTGATGGGCAGCCCCGAGGCCCTGGCGCTCGTCGACGGCTACATCCGGACCGCGAAGGCCCTCGCCGCCGAGTTCAAGGCGATGGAGAACGCGACGCGTAAGGCGAAGGACGAGGTCCGCGCCTGCTACGACCTGCTCGCCGAAGAGCAGCCGCCGCGATCCAAGCGAGCGGAGTTCCTGCTCGGCCTGCGCGACGGATGCGCCCTGCTGCTGATCTGCGCGGCCGCGGTGTGGCTCGGGCGGCACTGGTGAGCACCGTAACGATACCGGTCGACATGGAGCAGCTGCCGCTCGGCTGCGACCCCGTGTCGGCGATGGCCGAGGTGATCGAGCGGCAGCGCCACAACCAGCCGTCGTCGACGGTGATCGCTCAGTACTGCTACGAGGCGCTGGTGAGGTGCGTCGATGAATGGAAGAAGGCGGAAGCCGGCTGATGTGGCACGTCGAGGTCCGGCACGCGATGGAACGCGTGCCGACGGACACCGACCAGCCCGAGACGATGCTGCTCCGCCAGATCCACGCCATGTCGTTCGAGGCCCGCATGTCCCTGGCCGCCGAGGTTCTCGACCGCTGCTGCGCCGAGCAGCCCCTGCGCGTGGCGGGTCTCCTGCAAGACGGCCTTCACGATGCCTTCGACCGCGCGTACCGCCGGCCGACGAACGGTACTGGTTAGCGGTCATTCTGACCGGTATAGTTCGCTCACCGACTGAGGAGTGACGACGATGAGCAAGTTCTTGCATTCGCGCCCGAAGACACGGTCAGCGCTGGCACGGCTGAACCAGTGCGTTCAGGTCCGCGAGGTGACGAACTTCGACGAGGAGTTCCAGGTGGACTTGATGCCCGGGTTCTACTGCGTCACCACGAGCGCACACTCGTTCAACGAGGGGACACCGATGCAGTGCCTGCACCGCATCCGCACCAGCGTCGTGCGTTGTGATTGCGACCAATGCAAGACGACCCTCTCCGTAAAGAAGGCGGCACTACCGTGACCGCGCCCCTCCACTGCCAGGCGCACCGCGAGGGCGACGAGATGTTCTGCGGCCTCTGCGCGCTGCGGTGGGACGTGAGCGACCCGGACCCGCCGCGGTGTCAACCGATCGGTCGCTCCGACTACGCGATCCAGCCCGAGCCGCTCACGTGGGAGCACCACCAAGCGGACCCGACGCCCCGGCCCTCGCACTACGCGGCACCCTCCCCCTGGCGCTGGTCCGTGCTCGTCTCCCGCCGACCGTGGGTGCGCCCGCGCGACCACTACGGTCCGTCGCTGCCCGCGCGCCTGGTTCTGACGCTGCGCGTCGACGGCCGCGACTGCGGGGTGCTGCGCGAGTTTCAGAACACCTCCCGCGAGCGCGGCGAGGCGTGGGAGCTGGTCAGGTCGATGAACTTCAAGAGGAACTGATACGACCCCGCTCTAGGCGGGGTTTTTTACTGGGATCCGACCGGTCGTATCGGCGTGACGGTCGCCCCCGGCGGCGTAGCCGGCGCGTCGACCCAGCCCTGAGCGCGGATGTACTGGTCGACGATGTTGCTGACCACCATCGCATCGCGCATGACGTGCCCCTGCTTGATGAACAGCTTCGGCCGCGTCCCGCCCTCGAGCGGGATCGCGCTCGGCACCCGGCCGCCCTTCAGGTGCGGGTGCGGGTCGTAGCCGAGCGTCTTTAGGATGTCGGCGCGCCGGCTGTGCGTGGTCGTCTTGTCCTTGCCGATGTCGCGCAGCAGCTGGTGTAGGGCGGTGCTGCTGATCCAGCCGCCGGAGAAGCCGCGGCGGCCCTCCTCGACCGCGTTCAGTATCTCCTCCTCGATGGGGCCGAGGCTCAGGCTGACCATCTCGGCCGTGCTGCTCGTGGTCGGCGCGCGGTGGCACGACCTGGCCGGGTTCAGCTCCTTGGGGATCGGGTACTCGCGCAGGTAGTCGTTCACGATGGCGAAGCCGTCGGCATTGAGCCAGTCGTAGAGCGCCGGGAAATAGTCGCCCGTCATGCCGTCGCGCTCGAGGTGCGCGTACTCCTGTTGCGCGGTG
>JASLGJ010000289.1 GCA_030150085.1 Candidatus Elarobacter sp.
ACGAAGCGGAACAGCTCGGCGTACAGCCCGCCCGCCAATCCGGACAGCGCGCCCGAGAGCGCGAACGCCGCGACCTTGAAGCGCCGCACCCGGAAGCCGATCGCCCGCGCGCGCTCCTCGTTCTCGCGGATCGCGCGCAGCACCGCCCCGAACGGCGACGCGCCGAGGCGCAGCACCGCGGCGAAGGCGAGCAGCACCACCGCCGCGGTGAAGTAGTAGTAGCGCAGCGGGTCGTCCAGCGCCAGGCCGAACAGGTCGGGGCGGGGGATGCCGCGCAGGCCGTTGTCGCCGCCGGTGACGGCGCGCCACTGGAAGGCCAGGTAGTACGCCATCTCGTTGAACGCGAAGGTCAGCATCACGCCGTACACCCCCCGCCCGCCGATCGCCAGCGCCCCGACCAGCGCCGCCGAGAGCGCTCCGGCGGCGAGCGCGCCGAGCAGCGCGAGCGGCAGCGCGGCGTGCGCGTCGAGCAGCAGGCGCGCCGCGGCGTACGCGCCCGCGCCGTTGAACGTGGCCTGCCCGAACGACAGAAAGCCCATCTCGCCCAGCAGCAGGTTGAAGCCCACCGCGAGCAGCCCGAAGGTCAGGATCTGCGTCTCCAGCTCGGGGTAGCGCAGCACCAGCGGCAGCAGCGCGACCAGCCCGGCCAGCAGCGCGAAGCGCTTCACGGCGCGCTCACCGCCGCCCGAACAGGCCCTGCGGGCGGATCAGGATCACCAGCGCCATCGCGGCGAAGATCGCGACCTCCGAGGCTGCCGGGTACACGATCGTCATCACGGCCTGGGTGAGCCCGACGAAGACCCCGCCGACGACGGCGCCGAGATAGCTCCCCAGCCCGCCGATCACGACCACCGCGAAGCTGGTCGCCATCAGCTCGTTGCCCATCGCCGGCTGCCCGCCGCGCAGGGGCAGGATCAGCGCGCCCGCCAAACCGGCCAGCCCCACCCCGATCCCGAACACGACGGTGAACAGCCGCTGCACGTCGATCCCGATGCAGTCGACCATCTCGGGGTCGCCGATCCCCGCGCGGATGATCGCGCCGTACTTCGTGCGCGCCAGCGCCAGCCACACCGCCGCGATCACCAGCCCCGCCGCCAGCGCCAAGAAGAGCCGGTAGACGGGGAAGCTCACCGCGCCCAGCGGCACCCCGCCCGCCAGCGCGGGCGGAACGTCGATGCTGGTCGGGCTCGCGCCCCAGAGCAGCACGATCCCCTCCTGCACGATCAGCACCAGCCCGAGCGTGAACAGGATCTGGTAGACGTGGCCGGCGCGCGCCAGCCGCCGCATGGCGAGCGCGTCGACGGCCAGCCCCAGCGCCGCGACGGCGAGCGGCACGAGCGCGACCGCGAGCCAGAAGTTGCCCGTCGCCGAGACGACGGTGTACGCCGCGTACGCGCCCAGCGCGTAGAACGCGCCGTGCGCGAAGTTGGGGATGTCGAGCATCCCGAAGATCAAGGTCAGCCCGGCCGCGACCAGGGCGTAGATCACGCCCTGCACGATCCCGTTGAGGAGCTGGACCTCGATCAGCCCGCCCATCAGGCGGCGGCGTCCCAGACCTTCGCGCCGCCCACGTACGTCGCGCGCACGCCCAGCTCGCCCAGCGCCGCCGGATCGGCCGTCAGCGGGTCGCCGCCCAGCACCGCGAAGTCGGCCAGGTAGCCCGGCGCGAGCGCGCCCTTGAAGCCGCCCTCGCCCGCCGCGCGGGCCGCGCTGACCGTGTAGAGCGCGAGCGCCTCGCGCGGCGTGACGCGCTGCGAGAGCCCCAGCGGCGTGCCGTCGTAGCCGGTCCGCGTCACGCACGACTGCAGCGCCAGCAGCGGCTGGAACGGCCCGCACGGGTAGTCCGACGAGCCGACGACCTCGACCCCGTGGTCGAGGAACGCGCGGTGCGCGAACATGCGCTCGATCCGCTCCGGCCCGTACCACTCGAGCAGCTTGCCGCCGTGGTAGTGGACGTAGCTGCCGAACGGGGCGGCGATCGCGCCCAGCGCCTTCATGCGCTGCAAGATCGACTCGTTGACGATGCTGCAGTGCTCGATGCGGTGGTGCAGGCCCGGATCGGGCCGCTCGCGCTGCGCGGCCTCGAAGGCGTCGAGCAGCTTGCCGATCGCGCGGTCGCCGTTGGCGTGCACGCCGACCCGGTTGCCGTCGAGGTGCGCCCGCCGCACCACGTCGCCCAGGTCGGCGTCGCTCATGGTCTGCATGCCGAAGTCGTCGCTCGTGCCCTCGAACGGCTGCTCCATCAGGCACGTCCGCCCGCCGATCGCGCCGTCCACGAAGGCCTTGATCCCGCCCAGCCGCAGCCGCTCGTCGCCCGCGCCGCTGCGCCAGCCGCGCGCCCGCAGCATGTCGTAGTGCTCGTAGTGGAGCAGCATGTTGACCCGCATCGAGAGCAGGCCGCGCCGGCGCGCCTCCTCGAGCAGCGCGATGTCGGCCGGCCCGATCAGCGCGTCGGTCAGCGAAGTGATCCCGGCCGCGTGGAAGGCCCGCATCGCCAGGCTCAAGCCCCGCAGGCGGTCCTCCGGCGTGCTGGGCGGCGCGATGGTGCGCGGCAAGCGCGTCGCCTGCGGGTAGGCGTAGTCGAAGATCGCGCTCTCGAACAGGATGCCGTTGAGCCTTCCGCTCGCGTCGCGCCCGAACCGCCCGCCGGGCGGGTCCGGCGTCGCCTCGTCGATCCCGCCCAGCGCGAGCGCCTGGGAGTTGACCACGCCCCAGTGGCCGGCGACCTGCAGCACCATGATCGGGTGCTCCGCGCTCACCGCGTCGAGGTCCCAGCGCGTCAGCACGCGCCCCTCGCTCATCTTCGCGTCGTCGTAGCGGCTGCCGCGCACCCACCCGCCGGGCGGCGTGTCGGGCAGCGCGCCGCGCAGCACGGCGGAGAGCTCGGCCAGCGAGCGCACCGCGTCGATCGAGAGGTCGAGGTGCAGCATGTCCTCCGCGGCGACGGCGAGGTGCGCGTGCGCGTCGTTGAACCCCGGCACGACGACGCCCTCGCCGAAGTCGACGACTTCCGCCTGCGCGAAGCGCGCGCGCAGCGCGGCGAGCGTGTCGGCCGCGACGATCCGCTCGCCGCTCACCGCGAGCGCTTCGGGCTCGGCGCCGCTCATGGTGACGATGCGCCGCGCGCGGTAGATCGTCGTCGTCATGCGGTAAGACTTTGGCGCCGCGGCGCGGAATGCCCTCGGCCGGAGGACTCGCCCCGTGATCGCAGCGCCGCAGGCCAACACCATCTTCGTCGACGGGCGGTTCGCGCCCGCGCGCTCGGAGGAGACGCTGCCGGTGGTCGAGCCGGCGACGGGCCGCGTCGTCGGCGCGCTGGCCGCGGGCGGCGCGGACGACGTCGACCGC
>JASLGJ010000310.1 GCA_030150085.1 Candidatus Elarobacter sp.
GTTGCCATGCGCGGATGCCCTCGATGCGACAGCGATCGCCCTGAAGCGCTTCACTGGAACCTATGTTTCGCCAGCGATCGGGAAGCAGTGCATCGACTGCCGTACCGGTGTCGAACATGAATGGCAGAGGGCGCGATCCCAGGCTTGCGTGTGCCAACGGCCAACCGTCGTACGTGTCCAATAAGACCGACGGAGACGGCTCGCGTTTAGGAGAAGGTTCGATCGTCACGGATACCGCGCTCAGTGAAACGCGTCCGAGAGAGAACAGCGAAACCCCGATAAGGCCATCGTATGTCCCCGTATGATCCAGGACCACCACGGCTTCATTCTTCAAGTGGATCGAACCGATTGCAACTTCGGGAATGATGGCGACTGGTGCTTTGCGTACCCCTAGCGAGCTCGATGTGACGATGTGGCCTATAGGCCGCGGAAGCTTCAGCCGTCTTGCCGCAGCGGGCGACAGAATCGTTAGGTTACTACCAGAGTCGAGCAGCATGCGCAGCCGGTGGCCCGCAACGGTCGCGATGATACCCCGCCTGTTGGGTGCTGAAGAGTTGCGGATTAGCTTCAGCTCGACCGGCTTCACGATCTTCGGACCATGGTCGATGAGAGCGTGCGGAACATTCGTATCGCCGAACGACGCATGGTCGAAATCGAAAGCCTCGCCTCCGATGATCGCGCGGGTCAGAAATGGAATGTCATGGTCCGAATCGTAGCGTATGTCGCTGAACTCGACGGTGAAGGCATCGTCGTAGACTCCTATGGTGCGAGGCAGGCTCGTTGCAGGGTCGAGCTCGACCGCGACGTGAGCGCCGTACGATTCGTCGTAGAGCAGCGCAGCGTAATGATGCCCGTGATGGCGGCGGCATCGTATTTCGGTGGGGGGACGCACTGCGATGGAACCGTTGAGAGCGGAGACGGCGAGCGATTGAACGTAGCTTCGCTGGGGCGCGCCTTGGCCGACGAATCCGTTCCAGAACTGATGAAACGACGATCGCCGATAGGTGAGCCAAGCTTGACGCAGGATTCGGTCGGAGCGTGAGAGCCATAACGCCTCGGGCGCTATGATCGCATCGAATCGCGAGCCATGCCGCCACCCGTGGAGCGAAACGGTTTGAGCATAAGCGATCGATGCCGCCTGCTCGAATCGTTGCGCGGCATTGCGAGTCACATCGGAACACGCGAGAGAGCCCGCAAGGGCCAGTGCGTGCATCATTCGTCAAGCCTCCTCGCCGCCGCGGTCATCCGCATGAGGCGGTGCTCATTCATCGCAGTCGGACGAGATCCCGCGGGCTCTCGCTACGCACCGCAAGGCGCCACCCCTTGCCGAAACACCGCTAGCGCGGGAAGGACGGGCATGAAGCGTCTGATCCCCCTCGCCGCCGCGGCCCTGACCGCGGTCGCCCTGCTGCTGTTCCATCCTACTGCCGCTCCCGGCGGTTTCAGCCCGAGCCGCGCGCCGAGTAACCGCACCGAACCTCCCGCCGCGGCCGATCCGGCTACTGGCTGGTCGACCGCGCCGCCGTCGCGCGAGCCGAAGCCCACGCCCGCGCCGGGGGCCGTGGTCTACGTCGCGGGCGCGGTCCGGCATCCCGGCGTCTACAGACTGCCCGCCCAGGCACGCGTCGGCGACGCGCTGGCCCGGGCCGGCGGCGGCCGTCCCGACGCCGACCTGGTCGCGGTGAACCTGGCCGCGCACCTGCACGACGGAGACGAGATCGCGGTCCCCGTCCTTGGTGCGCAGCCGCCTTCGCGGTCCTCCGCTCGTGCCGCCCGCGGCATCCCCGGCGGACGGCATCAGCGCCCCGCCCATGGCACGGGACGCGCCGCGCGCCACGCGCACGGAACCGACGCGGCTTCCGGCCCGCCACCCGACAGCATCGACCTCAACAGTGCCGACGCGTGGATGCTGCAGACGCTGCCCGGCGTGGGAGCGGCACTGGCCGCGCGGATCGTGCTCTTCCGGGAAGCCAACGGCCCCTTCGGCTCGGTCGACGAGTTGCTCGACGTCTCCGGCATCACCGAGCGCCGGCTGGAGCTGATCTCCCCCTACGTCGAGGTGCGCTGAGCTGGCGCAAGGACGCTGAGTTCGGCCGCGGTGCTGGAAAGAACCCGGCGATGAGCACCACCGAGTACGTCGAGGCCAACGGGTTGCGCTTCGAGGTCGAGACGGCGGGCGAGGGCGAGCGGCTCGCGCTGTGCCTGCACGGGTTTCCCGAGCACGCCGTCTCGTGGCGGCACCAGCTGCCGCTGCTGGCGGAGCTGGGGTACCGCGCCTGGGCGCCCAACCAGCGCGGCTACGGCAACACCACCCGCCCCACCGAACGCGACGCCTACGCGATGAAGCACCTGCTGGCCGACGTCGCGGGGCTGATCGACGCCTCGGGCGCGACGTCGGTGACGCTGATCGGCCACGACTGGGGCGCGATGGTGGCCTGGTTCTTCGCGATTCGGCGCATCCGCCCGCTGGAGCGGCTGGTGATCATGAACGTGCCGCACCCGCTGGTCTTCCGGGCTCGCGCCAAGACGCTGCCGCAGGCCCTGCGCTCGTGGTACGTCGGCTTCTTCCAGCTTCCGCGCCTGCCGGAGCTGCTGCTCGGGCTGAACCGCGCCGAGCCGGTCGCGCAGGCGATCCTGCGCACCGCGTGCGAGCCGGCCCGCTTCCCGCGCGCCGTGCTCGACGTCTACCGCGCCAACGCCGCCCGGCCGGGCGCGCTGACCGCGATGCTGGACTGGTACCGCGCCAACGTCGGCGGCGGCGGGCTGCGCGAGCAGCTCCGGCTCGGCGTGCCGGTCGTCGAGACGCCGACCCTGATGATCTGGGGCGAGCGCGACTTCGCGCTGGGCAAGGACACCACGTACGGCACCGAGCGCTACGTGCGCGACCTGCAGGTGTGCTATCTGCCGCACGCTTCGCACTGGGTCCAGCAGGACGCGCCCGAGACGGTCAACGCGCTGCTGGCGGCCTTTCTGCGCGGCGAGCCGGTTCCGGAGCCGAGCTGAGCGAGGCGGAGCTCGCCCGCGATGACTTCCGGGGACGGCTCG
>JASLGJ010000334.1 GCA_030150085.1 Candidatus Elarobacter sp.
CTCGAAGATCGCGCCGGTATCGTGGCGGCGCGCCCGCACGAGCGCGTACCGCACCGCGATCGTGCGCCCCGACGCGGCGCTCTCGGTAACGTCGACGTGCCCGCACAGCACGCGGTCGCGAGCAGGGAGGCCTGGGATGCGGCACGGCACCGGTGCGGCGGAGACGGACCCGCTGGGCGCGGCGGCCGAGGCGGCGGAGACGGGCCCTGCGCCGGCGGCGAGCGGCACGAGCGCGAACAGGGCGGCGAGCGCGAGGACGGGTCGCATGGGAACGGCTCTCCGGGCCGGCCCCGCCGGCTCCCTGCGGCGGTGCGCGAGCCGCGCGCGGCGACGCGCCGGGTCCGTGCGCCGTCTGCTCGCCGTCCTGTGCTGCATCGCCTCGCTGACGGCGCCGCCCGCCGCCGCCGCCGACCGGAACCTCGCCGTCGCGACCGGCCTTCCCGCCGACGCGCGCACCACGCTCGACCGGCTCGTCGGCGACGCGATCCAAGCCCAGAGCCTGCCCGGCGGCGTGCTCGTGGTGACCTCGTCGACACGCGTGCTGTACCGCCGAGCGTACGGGGTGCGGACGCTCGAGCCGCGCACCGTCGCCAACGACCCGCGCACGCTCTACGAGCTCGCCTCGGCCACCAAGCCGCTGGCGACGGCGAGCGCGGTGATGCTGCTCGCGCAGCGCGGCGTGCTGCGCCTGAACGACCGCGTCAGCCGCTGGATTCCCGAGTTCGCGCAGAATGGCAAGCACGACGTCACCCTGCTGCAGCTCCTCACCCACACCGGCGGGATGCAGATCGACTACGTGCGCGCCGACTACCAGGCCGACATCCCGACCATCCTCGCCCATACCTATGCCGCGCCCCTGCGCTTCGCGCCCGGCACGAAGTTCGAGTACAGCGACTTGGCCTTCATCACGCTCGCCGCCGTCGTCGCGCGCGCCTCGGGCATGGCCTACGAGCGCTTCGTGCAGGAGCAGATCTTCCGCCCGCTGGGGATGCGCGACGCGTTCTTCGACACCACCATCGACCCCGCGCACGCCGCCCGCCTGGCGCCCCAGACCCGCGATCAGACGGTGCAGAAGCTGCGCGACGCCTTCGGCACCGTGCCGGGGTTGAACGGCCACGCCGGGATGCTGGCCACCGCCGACGACGCCGCCCTGCTCGCCCGGGCCTACCTGCGCGCGGCGCGCGGCGAGAGCACGGCGGGCTTCGCGCTGACGCCGGCCAGCGTGCGCGCCATGACCGAGCCGCGCTACGTCGGGGAGGGGCAGGTGCGCGGCCTCGGCTGGGACCTCGACAGCGCCTACTCGCGCAACCGCGGCGAGGTCTTCGCGCGCGGCGGCTTCGGCCACACCGGCTCCTCGGGCACCAGCATCTGGATCGACCCCGCCGCGGACGCCGCGGTGGTGTTCGCCTCCAACGCCCACTACCCGGACGACCGCGGCACGACGCTCTACCTCGAAGCGATGCTCGACACGGTCGTCGCCGCCCGCCTGGAGTACGACCGCCGGGCGCGCGACCCGGTTGACGCGGCGCGCGAGCAGTCGGCCCGCTTCAGCGCCGACACGGCCCGCAGCGCGCTCGGCTTCCCGGCCTCGCCGGGGCCCGTGCCCACTCCGAAGCCGTCGCCTGCGCCGACGCCCTCACCGGCAAGCTCGCCTACCGCGCCAGCCGGCACCGTTCCCTGAGCTCAGGCTCCGAAGGGAGCCCACCGGCCCGGCCGAACCGAGCGCCATGCAGTTGAGCGGCCTGGACATCGCGGTGATCGTCGCGTTCTTCGCGATCAACTTGGGGATCGGGCTCTGGTTCGCGCGCGGCAGCGGCAAGAATCTGGGCGAGTACTTCCTCTCGGGGCGCAACGCGCCGTGGTGGCTGACCGGCACCTCGATGGTGGCGACCACCTTCGCGGTCGACACCCCGCTGGCCGTGACCGGCTTCGTGGCCCAGAACGGGATCGCCGGCAACTGGCTGTGGTGGAACATGGCCGCGAGCGGCATCCTGACCGTGTTCTTCTTCGCCGCGCTGTGGCGCCGCTCGGGCGTGCTGACCGACGTCGAGTTCATCGAGCTGCGCTACGGCGGCAAGGCCGCGACCGCACTGCGCGGGGTGCGCGCGGTCTACCAGGGCGTGATCGTCAACACGATCATCATGGGCTGGGTCAACTTGGCGATGGTGAAGATCCTCTCGCTCACCCTGCACGTGCCGACCACGCTCGCGCTGTACGTCTGCTTGATCCTGACCGCGCTGTACGTGACGATCGGCGGCTTCTGGTCGATCCTGGTGACCGACTTCCTGCAGTTCATCGTCAAAATGACGATGGCGATCGTGCTCGCGGTGGCCGCGGTCGCGGCGGTCGGCGGCATCGCCGCGCTCAAGACCGGCCTCGCGGCGCTCGACGCGCAGCGCCACACCACGGGCGGCGGCGGTGGCTCGATCCTGGACTTCGTTCCGTCGGGCGACGCGAGCTGGATGCCGATCACGACCTTCCTGGTGTTCGTCGGGGTGAGCTGGTGGGCGTCGTCGTACCCGGGCGCGGAGCCCGGCGGCGGCTCGTACATCGCGCAGCGCATCTTCGCCTCCAAGAGCGAGAAGGACGCGGTGTTCGCGACGCTGTTCTTCAACGTCGCGCACTACGCGCTGCGCCCCTGGCCGTGGATTCTCGTCGCGCTGGCGGCGCTGGTGCTCTACCCGCACGGCGTGACCGGCGCGAACGGCAAGCTCGACCCCGAGCTAGGCTACGTGCAGACGCTGGTCGACCACCTGCCCGTCGCGCTGCGCGGGCTGATGATGGCGGGCTTCCTGGCCGCCTACATGTCGACCATCGGCACGCAACTCAACCTGGGCGCGTCGTACCTCACCAACGACCTGTGGCGGCGCTTCATCCGCCCCGACGACACGGAGCGGCACTACGTCGTCGTGTCGCGCTGGATGACCGTCGTCGCGCTGGTCCTGGCCGCGGTCGTGACGCAGTTCATGTCGTCGGTGGGCGACGCGTGGAAGTACCTGCTCACGCTGACCGCGGGCGTCGGCCTGGTGATGATCCTGCGCTGGTACTGGTGGCGGGTCAACGCCTGGAGCGAGATCTCCGCGCTGGCCGCCTCGGCCATCGTCGGGAGCTGGTGCTACGTCAGCGGCGTGGTCGCCGGCGACGATCCCAACGCGACCGCCAAGCGGCTCCTGATCACCGTCGCCGCGACGACCGTGGTGTGGCTGGTCGTCACCTTCGTCACCAAGCCCGAGAGCGAAGCGACCCTGACCCACTTCTACGAGCGGGTGCGCCCGCACGCCGCCGGCTGGGGCCCCGTCGCCCGGCTCGTCCCCGGCGCCTCCGAGGACAACCTGGGCCTGGCGCTGATCGACTGGGTCGCCGGCCTAGGCCTGGTCTACGGCACCCTGTTCGGCATCGGTAGCCTCGTCCTCGGCGACCTCGGCAAAGGCCTGGCCTGGGTCGTTCTGGCCGCCGCCTGCGGCGCCGTGATCGCCCGCAACCTGCGCACGCCGACCGCGAAGGCCGTGCCCGCTACGCCCACACCGGCACCAACGACGACCGGCTGAGAGGGCGGCTCGATACCGGAGATCGTCTTTTTCTATTCGAGATCGTCGAAGCCGACGTTGCGGAAGTCGCGCCGGCCGTGGATCACGCGCACGATGCGCACCACCCCGGCGTCGATCCGATATGCGATGACATAGGGGCCTCGACCCAGGTTCGAATCCCCGGCATCAAGTCGTCCCGCCGCTTGCCCATTTCCGGCATGGCGAGAAGCTGCCGGAACGTGCGTTCCAACCGATCGAGCAACGCCTCAGCGCGTTGGAACGACTCCTGCCTGACATACGCGGCGATGTTCGCGAGATCGTCCGCGGCAGGCTGGGAGACGGAAAGACGCACTCGCGCTCAGGTGGTCGAGTCGCGCTCCTGGGTCGGGACCGCTCGAGCCCGTGCGAACGCCGTTTCGATCGACACCTCTTCACCACGCTCGATCGCATCGAGCCCGGGCGCGAGGAGTTGGCGGAACTGCTGCCGCGCTTCGGAGCGGCGCGCCTCTCGCTCTTCGAGCAAGTCGACCGCGGCGGCGATGGCCTGAGCCTCGTTCGCGTACCGCCCCGATGCAACGACCCGCTCGATGAACTCCCGCTGGTGCTGCGGCAACGCGCTCATGCCCTCAGTATACCGCACGCTCTAAGGCGTCGGGGCTTCCGCCAGGGCGCCTAGGCGCTCGTCGAGCAGGCGGGCGGCGGTGTCCAGGGCTGGGCCGAGGGCCGCGGCGGGGACGGTGCGGAGGCGGTCGGCAGCTTCGATCAGCTCGCGGTCCAGGCAATGGAGGCGCTCCAGGACGGCGGGCGCGTAGGCGGCGTGCGCGGCGGCGCGGATCGCGCGCTGGTCGGAGAACTCGCAGCGCAGGAGCAGGCCGTCGAGCTGCTCGGCCGGCGGGCCGGCCGGGCGCAGGCGCTCGCGGACGGCGGCCAGGGCCTCGCCCAGGTAGGCCCGGACCTGCTTGTCGACCTGCTGCCGGGCGCCTTCGTCGCCGTAGCCGGCGTAGGCGGGGACCCGCTCGCGGAGGACCTCGAGGTCGCTCATCCCTCGGATTACGGCGCCCCGCGGCCGAAGACCCCGGTATGGCCCTCACGGTCCTTCTGGTTCTGGCTGCCCTCGCGGCGCTGGCCGGCTGCATCGCCGGCTGGCGGCGCTGGCGCGCGGCCCGGCGCGAGCTGGACCGCGTCCGCAGCCTGTTCGCGCGCTACGTCGCGCCCTCGGTGGTCGAGGTGCTGCTGGCCCGCAAGGACGAGCGGCTGTTCACCGGCCGGGCCCTCACCGCGACGGTGCTGGTCTGCCGCATCCGCAACTTCGCCCACTTCGTCGAGGACTTGAGCCCCGAGCAGACGCTGCGCTACCTCAACGAGTTCTACGCCCTGGCGGGGACGGCGATCCAGCGCAACCGCGGCATCATCGAAACCTTCCTGGGCGACGGGATCGTGGCCGTGTTCGGGGTGCCGCTGGAGAACCCGATCCAGGAGGACGACGCGCTGCGCGCCGCGCTCGAGATCGTGCGCAACGTGGTCGCCATGCGCGAGCGCTGGGCGCGCCAGCACCGCAAGCCGTTCACCGTCGGGATCGGCATCAACACCGGCAGCGTGATCGCCGGCGACGCGGGCTTCCGCGACCGGCGCGAGTTCACCGTCGTCGGGCCCGAGGCGATGTTCGCCTACCGCCTGCAGGAAGCGGCGTTCGCGCTCAACGCCTTCATCGTCGCCTCGCGCCAGACGTGCACGGTGGTCACCGAGGAGTACCATCTCGTCCCGGTCAGCGGCATCCCGCTGCCGGGCGTGCGCCGCCTGCTCGACGCGTTCGTGGTGCGCGGGCGCCGCCACGGCGCGGAGCGCTTCACCGTGCCGGTCGACGCGATGGTCCAGACGGCGGTCGAACCGCCGCCCCCCGCTCCGCAGCCGCGCCCCGCCGACGTGCAAAGCGCGCCGCCCCCTCCTCCGCCCGAACCGCCGCTCGCGCGCCCGCGCCCCCGCCCGCACCCCGCTCCGGCGGCGAGCGCCGCGAACGGCCTCAACTTGCCCGAGCTGCGCCGCGGCTGGCGCTTCGGAGACGACGACGCGGAGTCGTTCCTGCCCGACCCGCCCCCGCGCCGCGCGACCTACGAGGACGACGCCGGCCCGCCGCTCGACCTGTAGCCGCCGCCTACACCAGCAGCGGCAGCACGTCCGAGGCCCGCGCGCGCAGCGACACGTCGACGTGCGGGGTGAGCTGGGTCTCCTCGGGGTTGATCTCCACCACGTAGGCCTTGGTCATGCGCTTGGTCGCCAGCGACGCGGCGGGCTGCACGAAGCCCGACGTGCCGACCACCAGCATCAGCTCCGCGCGGGCCGCGGCGGCGCGCGCGCGGGCGAAGACGTCCTGCGGGAGCGCCTCGCCGAACCACACGATGTCGGGGCGCCACATGCCGCCGCAGCCCGCGTGCTCGAGCGCGTCGAGGTCGAAGGCGTCGTCGAACGGGCGGCGCGCGTCGCAGCGCGCGCACTTGGCCTCGCGCAGCTTGCCGTGAAGCTCGAGCACGTTGCGCGAGCCGGCCCGGACGTGGAGGGAGTCGACGTTCTGCGTCGCGAGCGTGAAGTCGGGCACGCGCTCCTCCAGCCGCGCCAGCGCCACGTGCGCCGCCGACGGCTCGACTTTCTTGTGCGCCTGGCGGCGCTCGTTGTACCAGGTCCAGACCAGGCGCGGGTCGCGCGCGAAGCCGGCCGGCGAGGCCAGCTCCTCGACCCGGTGCGTGCGCCACAGCCCGCCCACCCCGCGGAAGGTCGGCAGGCCGCTCTCCGACGAGATGCCCGAGCCGGTCAGCACGCAGACCGAGGCGGCGCCATCCAGCCGCGCGCGCAGGTCGTCGAGGTCGTCCATGCACCGAGGGTTGGCCGCCACGCCCGCGCCGTCTTGCAGGCCCGATGCGCCGCGGCTTGCGTGCGGCGGCGTGCCCGGCGTATGCTCGCCCTACCGTGACGGCTCGTTCCTCGCCGCCGCGCACCGCGCTGGTCCTCGCCGGCGCGGCGTTCGTCGCGCACCTGGTCGCCAACCCGCACTACGGCTTCTTCCGCGACGAGCTGTACTTCATCGTCTGCGGGCGCCACCCCGACTTCGGCTACGTCGACCAGCCGCCGCTGGTGCCGCTGCTCGCCGCCGCGACGCAGCTCTTCGGACCCTCACTCCTCCTGCTGCGCGCGGTGCCTGCGCTGTGCGCCGCGGCGGCGGTGTACGTGGCCTGCGCGCTGGCGCGCGAGCTGGGCGGCGGGCGCTTCGCGCAAGCGCTCGCCGCGCTGGCGGTGTTCCTCAGCCCGGTGCTGATGAGCTTCGGGATGAAGGTCTCGACCGACGAGATCGCGCTGTGGGCCTGGCCGCTCGCCGCGCTGGCGGTGCTGCGGGTGGCGAACGGGGCCGATCCGCGCTGGTGGCTGGCGGCCGGCGCGGCGACCGGGATCGCGCTCGAGAGCAAGTACAGCGCGTTGTTCTTCGCGCTCGCGCTGCTCGGCGGGCTGCTGCTGACGCCGCAGCGGCGCGCGCTCGCCTCGCGCTGGTTCGCCGCGGGCGCGCTGCTGGCGCTGGCGCTCGCGCTGCCGAGCGCGCTCTGGCAGGCCGGGCACGGCTTTCCGATGTGGGAGCTGCTGCGCAACGGCCAGCAGGGCAAGAACGTCTGGTCCGGGCCGCTCGCGTTCCTGGGCCAGGAGCTGCTGATCACCAACCCGTTCCTCGCGCCGGTCTGGCTCGCGGGGCTGGCGTGGCTGCTGCTGCGGCCGGGGGTGCGCTTTCTGGGCTACGCGTTCGTGCTGCTGCTGGCGCAGATGATCGCGCTGCACGGCAAGCACTACTACCCGGCCGCGGTGTACCCGATCCCGTTCGCGGCGGGTGCGGTCGCGCTCGAAGCCTGGACGCGCGGGCGGGCCGCCGTGCGCGCCGCGCTCGCGCTCGCGCTCGGTGCGGCCGGCCTGGTGTTCGTGCCGTTCGCGCTGCCGGTGCTGAGCGAGCCGGCCTTCGTCGCCTACGAGGCACGCGTCGGCGCGGCGCTGCACGTCGACCGGCGCGCCACCGCGACCGAGCACCAGGCCGAGAGCGCGCTGCCGCAGGACTGGGCCGACATGCACGGCTGGCCCGAGCTGACCGCGGCCGTGGCGCGCGTCTACGCCGCGCTCCCGCCGGGCGAGCGCGCGCACGCGGCGCTCTTCGCCCACAACTACGGCGAGGCGGCGGCGCTCGATTTCTTCGGCCCGCGCTACGGCCTGCCGCCCGCGACCAGCGGCC
>JASLGJ010000064.1 GCA_030150085.1 Candidatus Elarobacter sp.
CCCAGCCCGAGGCGTCGAGCACGCCCACCCGCACGGTCAGGCCGCCCCGCCGGGCCGCCTCGGCGGCCGCCGCCGCGGCCGACTCGCGGGTCGAGACGTTGGGCACCCCGCCCAGCTCCAGCACCGCCCCCAGCCGCTCCGGCGCGACGTCGGCCAGGAGCCGGATCGGGCGCCGGGTCGCCGGGCGCAGGTCGGCCAGCTCGTCCTCGTCGGCCACCACATACGACTCGACGACGTCGTCCAGCTCGGCCGCCAGGCGGCGCGCGCCCCAGCCGTAGCCATCGTTCTTGAGCACCGCCGCGACCGGCGCGCCGAGCGCGGCGAAGGCCGCGGCGTTGCGGCGCAGGACGGCGCCGTCGAGCCACTTGCGGGGCTTCATCAGCGCAGGGTCGTCGAGGCGATCGCCTCGCCCGAGGGCGCCACCACGTCGACCCGCGAGCCGGGCCGGTAGACGGCGTTGGGCACGACCCAGATCGTGTAGGTGCGGTACTCCTTGGCCGGCTCGCCGCCGTCGAGCGGGGCCCGCTCGAAGGCCACGATCCGGACCCGGTCGCTGTTGGCCTTGATCGACTCCACGATCTGGGTCCAGCCGGTCTCCTTGTGCGGCCCCATCAGCAGCACGACCGCGAACTCGTGGCGGAAGTCCGGCCGCTGCGCGACGCCCAGGCTCTCGAGGGCGCGCAGGTCGCGCACGACGACGACCTCCGGGCGGCCCACGACGGGGGTCGTCCCGGAGCGAACCTGGTTGACGCGCACCTCGCGGCAGCCGCTGAGGACGACGGCCATCACGAGGGCGGCAAGGACGCGCCGCATCGAGGACCGTGCGTTCGACACGCTTCGCCGAGGATACCCCGCGCCCGCGACGGAACCTGGTATCCCGCAGTCGGAGGCCCGCCCATGCTGAGCATTCTGCCGCTCGTGGTCGCCTTGGCGACCGTTTCCCCGCCCGCGCCCGCACCCGCCGCCAGCGCGCGCCCGACCCCGCTTCAGGAGATCGGGCGGGTGCGCGCGCTGCCGGCCTGCACGCCGATCGTCGTCCACGCCAACGGCGCGATCACCCAGGCCCTCGACAACGACCGCGGCCTGGCGATCCTGACCAACAACCTGCGCGCGATCGACTACGACAAGCTCAACGTGATCCAGCGCCGCAACGCCATCAACGCGCTGGAGAAGCAGGCCTCGGAGATCCGCATCAACGCCGGCAACGCCGACGGCGAGATCAAGCGCCTGCGCGAGTACGCCGTGGCCTCGCCCGACCCCCAGCGCAAGGCCGAGCTCAAGGCCTTCACCGACGCGCTGGGCGGCGCGCTGCTGCGCCAGAAGCGGGCCGCCAACGAGCTGATGCGCGACATCACGATCGTCCAGGGCCGGGTCGACGCGGCCGAGGCGCGCGGGATCCTGGTCCGCGACAGCCTGACCCCCGAGAACGGGATGTCGGTGCTGCCCCGGGCCGCGATGCCGCCCCCGCCCAGCAGCTGGAACGACACCATGCACGCCATGGCGAGCGCGCTGGACGAGCGGACCGAGGCGATCGTGGCCGACGAGGGCGTCGCGGCGGACCACAGCATCGCCGCGACCTCCGGCTGCTGACGACCTGAGTCGTTTCGCCGCCGTCCTTGGGGCGGTACGATCCGCGGTGATGTTCCGGGCCTTTTCGCTGGCGGCGGCCCTCGGTGCGTTCCTGCTGGCCGTGCTCGGCAGCTGGGTGCGCATCAACGGCGCCGGGATGACCTGCCCCGACTGGCCGCTCTGCCACGGCCAGCTCCTGCCGTCCCTGGCGGGCGGAGTGATCTTCGAGTGGTCGCACCGGCTGGTCGCCTTCGTCGAGGGCTTCCTGGTCCTGGGCGCGCTCTGGAGCGCCTGGCGCGAGCGGGCCCGGATCGCCGGGGTGAAGACCGCGATGACCTTCATCGCGGTCGTGTTCCTGGCCCAGGTTCTCTTCGGCGGCCTGACCGTGTTCGTGAGCAATTCGCCTTGGTCGGTCGTCCTGCACTGGGGGACGGCGATGCTGTTCCTAGCCGGCCTGACGGCGCTGGCCGTGCTGGCGATCGTCCAGCCGCGCCGGATCGCGATCCGCCACAGCCTCTACGGCGGCGCCCTGACCGTGGCCGCGGCGCTGGCCTTCGGCACGATGTGTGCCGGAGCGTTCGTCAGCTCCAGCGGCGCGGGACTGGCCTGCATGAACCTGCCCGCCTGCGACGGCGGCGCGTGGCTCGGCTCCGCGCCCGACCAGCTGGCCCAGATGGTCCACCGCCTGTTCGCGGGCGCCTTCTTCCTCGTCGCCACGCTGGCGGCGTACGGGGCCGCGCTGGGCACGACCGCGCGGGTGCGCGTGGCGGTGCTGTTCGGCTACGCGCTGGTCGTGCTGCAGGTGATGCTCGGCTTCGCCAACGTGGCCTGGTTCTTGCCGATGCTGCTGCGCGAGGCGCACGCCGCCAACGCCGGCGCGACCTTCCTGGCCTTCGTCGCCGCGCTGGTCTTCGCCGCGCTCGACGGCACCGCGCCGTACGCCGTGCGGACGACGCAGACGCAGCACGCGCCGGCCCAGCAGATGGAGGCCGCCGCCGTGCGCGCGACGCCATGAGCTCGACCCTCTCGCGCGTCGACGGCGCCGCGCCGCACGCGGCAAGCGGCCTGCGCGGCCGCGTCCAGGATTACTACGAGCTCACCAAGCCGCGCATCATCTACCTGCTGCTGATCACGACCTACGCCGCGATGCTGATGGCCGCGCGCGGCGTGCCCAGCCTGCTGCTGACGTTCGTCACGCTGCTGGGAGGGGCGCTCTCGGCGGCCTCGGCCGGCGCGCTCAACTGCGTCTGGGACCGCGACATCGACCGCCTGATGACGCGCACCAAGTTCCGCCCGGTCGCGCGCGGCGCGATCTCGCCGCGCGACGCCCTGATCTTCGCGGCGGTGACGCAAGTCGCCGCGTTCGCGATGCTCTACGTCCTGGTCAACCCGCTCGCGGCCTGGCTGTCGCTGGCCGGCAACGTCTACTACGTCGTGATCTACACCATGTGGCTCAAGCGCGTGACGCCGCTCAACATCGTCATCGGCGGCGCGGCCGGCGCGGTGCCGCCGCTGGTCGGCTGGGCCGCGGTCACCGGTCATCTCGGCTCGCCCGCCTTCGCGCTGTTCGCGGTGATCTTCTTGTGGACGCCGCCCCACTTCTGGGCCCTCGCCCTGATGACCAACATCGACTACGACAAAGCCGGTATCCCGATGCTGCCCAACGTCAAGGGCGTGGCGCACACCAAGCGCGAGATCGTGATCTACTCGCTGGTGCTGGTCGGCGTGTCGCTGGCGTTCTTTCCGCTCCACGTGCTGGGACCGTGCTACGGCGGCTGCGCGCTGGTCCTGGGCGGCGTGTTCCTGTGGGACGCCTGGAAAGTGTCGGGCGACCCCACCAAGCGCTACGCGCGGGTGCTGTTCAAGTACTCGCTGCTGTACCTGGCGCTGATGTGCGCGGCGATGGTCTTCGACCGCGTCATCACCTAGCCCGCCGCTCCGCCTGAAACCGCACATGGCCGTCACGCAAACGCCACCCGGCGCGGCCGACGCCGCCGCCACGACGGTCGCCGGCCATCGCCTCGACCGCTCCACCGTCCCGCTCCTGATCACGCTCGGGCTGGGCGTGTTTGCCGGCGCGCTCGACCTGGGCGTGCTCTCGCCCGCGCTGCCGGCGCTGGGCGCGGCGTTCGGGGTCGGCCCGCGCGACCTGGCCTGGGTCTTCACCCTCTACCTGCTGGCCAACGTGGTCTCGATCCCGGTCGCGACCAAGCTGGCCGACCGCCACGGCCGCCGCCCGGTCTACGTGGCCTGCGTGGCGGTGTTCGCGGCCGGCAGCGTGCTGGCCATCGCGGCGCCTTCGTTCGGAGTCTTTCTGCTCGCGCGGGCGATCCAGGCCGCGGGCGCGGGCGGGATCTTCCCGGTCGCGACGGCCGCGATCGGTGACCGGGTGCCGCCCGAGCGGCGCGGCGCGGCGCTGGGCCTGGTCGCCGCGACCTGGGGGCTGGCGGCGGTCATCGGGCCGACCCTGGGCGGCCTGGTCACCCACTTCATCTCCTGGCACTGGGTGTTCGCGCTCAACGTCCCGCTGGCGCTGGTCGTGATCGTCATGGCTCGCACGAACGTCCCGGCGAACGCGGCGAACGCGCGCGGCCCGCTCGACGTGGCGGGCATCGTCACGCTCGCGACTGGCCTGCTGGCGACGATGTGCCTGCTGACCCGGCTGTACGCCTACGACGGCGTGGTGCGGCCCGGGCTGGCCTGGGCCCTGGTGGCGCTGGCCGGGGCGGGCTTCGCGCTGTTCTGGCGGGCCGAGCGGCGCGCGGCCCAGCCGGTGATCGCCCCGGCGCTGCTGCGCGACCGCCAGATCGTGGTCACCTACGCGCTCGAGGTGCTGATCGGCATGCTCGAGGGCGCGCTGTTCTTCATCCCGGCCGCGCTGGTGGCGGCCCAGCACCTCTCGTACGCGGCCGCCGGGGGCGTGGCGGCGCTGGGCGCGTTCTGCTTCGTGGCGGTGATCCCGCTGGCCGGGCGCGCGCTCGATGCGGTCGGCAGCCGGGCCGTGCTGACGGCCGGCGCGGCCCTGACCGCGGCCGGCATGGCGATCTTCGCGCTGGGCTTCGCCAGCCTGGGGGCCGCGCTGCTCGCGATGGTGGTCGCGGGGGTCGGCTTCGGGGCCCTGCTGGGCGCGCCGACGCGCTACATCATCACCAGCCGGGTGGGCGCCGAGCAGCGCGCGAGCGCGGTCGGCATCCTCTCGATCTTTCTGATCGTGGGCCAGATCGTGGGCGGCTCGCTGGGCGGCGGCGTCGCCGGCTCGCACGGCGACGCGGTCCAGGGCTACCGCGTCGCCTACTGGGTCTTCACCGCGGTCGCGCTGGCCGCGACCGCCCTCACCTGGGCCCTGGCCTCCCGCAGCGCCGAGCGCGCCGCAGCGACGCGCTAACCGCGCGAGCGGAGCGGTTCGGCCGCAGCCGAGTCCTCTAGGGCTTGGTGCCGCCGCCCGAGGTCGAACCGCCGGTCGTCGAGCCGCCGGTCGTACCGCCCGCGCCCGCGCCGGCCGGGCCGCCCGCGGTCGAGCCGCCGGTCGTGGTCGTGGTCCCGTTGGTGGTCGAGGTCGTGGTCGTGTTCCAGGGATGCCAGACGAACAGGCCGATGATGACGATGACGGCGATCACCACCGCGGCGATGACGCCGGTGTTGTTTCCGCCCGTGCTGCTGTTGCGTTCGATCATAGTAGCCGCTGCTTACCCGCTTTAGCGCCGAAGCAGACGTGGCCCCGGTGCGGCATCAGGCCGCGGCCTTGAAGAGGCTGCGGGCCAGGCGGTAGAGCAGGTAGCCGAAGGCCGCGAAGATCAGCAGCACGACGATCAGGTCGGTCAGGCCGCTGAAGCCGGCCACGCTGTTGCCGCAGACCGCGACCGCCGCGCTCGACAGCCACAGGGTCAGGCGGGCGACGGGGTTCGCGGCCCGGCCGTGCTCGGCGTCGATCGAGGCGATGAGCTGGTCGGGGTCCCACGAGGTCTCGGTGATGAACTGCCGGATCCGCCCGTCGGGCGCGATCAGGACCGTGTTCTCGCCGTGGATGATGCCGATGGCGGGGTCGGGGAAGGCCCCGATCCCGAAGCGGGCCGCGAAGTCGAGCGTCGGCTCGGCGTCGCCGGTGACCAGGCTCCAGCGCCGGGGATCGGCCCCGAACGCGGCGCCGTAGCGGCGCAGCACCGCGGGCCGGTCGTAGGCGGGATCGAGCGTGACCTCGACCAGGTGCACCGCGCGCGTGCCCAGCGTGCGCTGCAGGCGGCCGAACTCGCCGCTGATGAGCGGGCACATGCGCGCGTCGCGGCAGCGCGTGTAGACGAACGCCAGCACGGCGTCCTGGCCCCGCAGCTGGCTGAAGCGGAACGGCTTGCCGAGCTGGTCGACGAACGGCGTGTCCGGCACGACGTCGCCGGGCTTGAGCGGGGTGACGCGGCGGAACAGGCCCGGCTGCTCGGTCAGCGGCTGTGCGCTCGTGCTGGTGACGTGCGAGAGCGTCCACGGCTCCGTGCGCGTGTCCACGTCGGCGTCGATCGTGGCCCCGGCTTGCAGTTGGCCGGCTCGCTCGCGGGGAACGATCCGGAACGGCATCGTCATCGCCGGCATGGAACCGAAGGCATCGTGCCGCACTATGGCTTGCCCGGTTTTGGGAGTGACGGCGAGCACCACGCCGTGCAAGCGCTGCGCGGCGCCGGCGAAACCCGGGAACAGCACTATGATCGATACGACGAGCATCATCCACGGTGTCCGGCCCAGCCGGCTCAGCGCCGACGAACGCGCGCAGACGCTCATTCGCCGGCCCTGGACCCGGGCCGAGCGGCGCGTCGTGCTGTCCGGGTTCTTCGGCCGGCTGAGCATCGCCATCGAGCCGCTGCTGTGCGGCATGGTGTTCGCGGCGATCACCGCGGGCGTCTTCGCGGCGCCCCGGCTCTCGCCCAAGTGGGTCAATTCGGACATCGTCATCATCGCCCCGGTCTTCGGGTTGGGCGTCCTCGCCTGCGTCGCGTGGGCGCTCGGGGTCATGCTGGCCCCGGTGCGCGCGCTCGCGCACACGGTTCGACCGATCTACGTGGTCGACGGTTACATTCGGTACCGCGGCCGCGACGAGCACTGCGACGCGCGCTCCAACGGCTACGTCGCGGTACTCACCGAGGACGGCACGGTGGCCTGCGAGTGGCGCACGCTCGGCGAGATCGAGCTGCCCGGCCACACCCGTCCGGCGCTGTGCGAGTTCAGCGAGTACGGCGGCGTGCACGCCATCGACGGCCGCCGCACCGGCGTCCTCCCGGCCAAGATCCCGACGTTCGGCGTCGGAATCCACGGCCGCAAAGAAGAGATCGTCTAGGCGGCTCGGGCGCAGCCCGAACGCGAAGGATTCGGCCCGCAGGCCGAATCCACTATAGCTTGAGGTTGGTCGAGTTCTCGGCCGGCCAGACGTGGCCGTAGCCGGCCGTGCCGAGCACCATTCCGGCGATCGCGAAGATCAGGATGATGACCGCGATGGTCGACCAGATCACGATCGGCGGGATACCGGCCGAGATGGGCACGCCGCGGATATCTTTAGGATCGTACATCACGCTCCACCGTGGTTGAAGACCGGGGTGGCCGAAGCCAGGATGACCAGCACGCAGCCCAGCGCCATCAGCGCCAGCAGTCCTTTGGTGACCTGGTCGTCGAGCCCGGTTTTGTGCCACTCACCGCGCAGCGCGATGATCGCGAACACGCCCACCACGATCGCGCCGATCACGGCGATGATTTTTTCGGGTCCAGCAAGTTGTTCCATCGTGCCTTACCAGAGATAGAAGAGAAAGAACAGCGCGACCCAGATCACGTCGACGAAGTGCCAGTACAGCGTGCCGGCGGTCAGGCCGAAGAAGCGCTCGTGGTCGTAGACGCCGCGCGAGGACTGCCACCAGAGCACGGCCAGGAAGATCACGCCGACGAAGACGTGGAAGCCGTGCATGCCGGTCAGGGTGAAGAACGAGGCGCCGAAGATCGAGCCGTTCCAGCCGCCGATCGCGGCGTGGGCGTACTCGTAGGCCTGGCCGCCCAGGAAGGCCGCGCCCAGTAAGATCGTCAGCCCCATGAACAGGTTGTACTTGGGGCGCGTGCCGTGCTTCCAGTTCTCGAGCGCGTAGTGCATCGTGACGCCCGAGCCGAACAGCACGATCGAGTTGACCGCCGCGAAGGCGACGTCCAGGCGCGGGAGCTGGTGGCCGTCCATGATCGGCGGCCAGGTCGGCGAGACCGTCGTGCGCAGGTAGATGTAGGCGAAGATGAACGCCGAGAACAGGACGACGTCGGAGCCCAGGAAGAGGACGAAGCCCAGGAGGCGCATGTCGCGCGTCTCCTGGTAGATCACCGCGTCGTGCGCCGCGTCGTGCGCGTCGTGGTGACCGTGGTCGGCGTTGTAGCCTTGCTTCGCGATCGAGACCGCCATGTGTTTCCTTTTACCGGACGGATCGGCCGCAGGCCGAACGTGATGGGTTCACGGCCCGTGAACCCACTAGTGGGTGGGGACCGGGTGGGTCAGCGCCGTCGGGGTGGCTTCCATCGCGCCCTCGGCCGCGTCCAGGCCGATGTACGGCAGCGGGTTGCCGAAGTCGTACGGGTTGGCCAGCACGGCGGGGATCTTCTTGAAGTTGTAGTACGGCGCGGGCGAGCTGATCATCCACTCCAGCGTGCGCGCCCCCCACGGGTTGGGGCCGGCGATCTTGCCGTTGCGCGCGCTGTCCCACAGGATGTAGAGGAACAGCAGCATCGAGGCCGCCAGCACGAACGAGCTGATCGACGCGAACACGTTCCAGAACTGGAACTGCGGGTCGTAGAGCGCCACGCGGCGCGGCATGCCCAGCAAGCCCAGCCAGTGCATCGGCATGAAGGTGCCGTTGAACGCCACGAAGGTGATCCAGAAGTGGATCTGGCCCAGCCTCTCGTTGTACATCCGCCCGATCATCTTGGGCCACCAGTAGTACAGGCCGGCGAACAGGCCCATCACCGAGCCGCCGTAGAGCACGTAGTGGAAGTGCGCAACCACGAAGTAGGTGCCGTGCTCGTGGTAGTCGGCCGGGACCGCGGCCAGGAAGAACCCGGTCAGGCCGCCGCAGGTGAACGTGATGATGAAGCCGGTCGCGAACAGCATCGGCGTGGTCCAGCGGATCGAGCCGCCCCACAGGGTCGCCATCCACGAGAAGATCTTGATCCCGGTCGGGATCGCGATGAGCATGGTGAGGATCATGAACGGGAGCTGCAGCCACGGCACCATGCCCGAGGTGAACATGTGGTGGGCCCAGACCGAGAAGCCCAGCAGCGCGATCGCGACCGAGCTGAAGGCGATCATCTT